>MFGW01000119.1:0-1717 GCA_001780385.1 Candidatus Fischerbacteria bacterium RBG_13_37_8
AGCCGATGATGCATTGTGGAGATGGGGAACTTGCGCCGTTGGGTATTGGTTTTATGGATTCGGAAAATCTTGTGTAGCACTTGTGTGCTTTCAGGAGAAAGCGGTCTGCGGTGATTGCATCGGCATAGCATGCATCAACGCAGCGGGTGCAGGTGTGGCATTCTTTAAGCATCTGTTGTTCGAAATTAAGTGGCGCGAGATTTTTATCAGCGAGGTATTCGAGAGGCATATCAGTGACCAAGCATATCAATTGAAAGTAACTTCCCAAGCTGCGAATGTAACCGATGTTGTTTCTTCCATACTGCATGAGACCGGCACGTGCTGCCAGGGATTTAACGGGTGCATTTAAAATTTCGACTGCGTAGTGGTCATGAGCGATGTTTTGCTGGAATTCAGTTTTGATAGTTTGGAATAAGGAACGGTATTGAACATAGGTTGGAGGGAGGATAGTGTTTAAGGTGCGGTGAGGCAGTTCGAATTTCAGGATGTAAGCAGGGCTGGGAACGGCGACAACTACCAGTGTGGAAGGAGTTGAGATGGTGCAGTCCTCGAGGTATTTGAATTCGGTGAGCCATTCCTGGAAGAAATCATTATTGATTGCCTGCGAGTGGGAGAGATTATTGATAGTGTTTCTGACGTCGTTAAGTTGTTCGGCTTTGATGCAGGCGACGCGGTAATTGTTGCGTGTTGCCCATTCATGGAGTGGGTTGTTTATCGTCATAATCACCTCGCGAAACAGTGCGTCAGTGGGTTTCTTGTGCTCGCTTGACGCTGTATTATGTAACCGGTTATATTAATAAGACCAGTTACACTTGAAATTATAAATCATTTTATTATAATAGTCAAGAGGTCGAACGATGTTTAATATTTCTGACGTGTTATGGTGTGAATTACCCTGGTTGGACTTGCTCAACAGTGACTGGCATGATCATCAGGGGAGTGGCAGGACCGAGGACAGGCTTGAGCATGCTGCGTGGCAAAGATATTTTTTTTCGCGGTGGAGATATAATGTTCGCGGTATTCCTAAAGAGAAATTACTGAGTGAACTGCGTGAATTAAGAACGGTTATTCGGCGTGTTGCGGAAAAATATGCACGCAATGTCAGAGTAACTGTCAATGATTGGCGCCGCATTAACAAATATTTGAAGCGTGCACCGTCTTTCCGGCAATTCAGGCTATCGGATGGCACGTTGATGCTGGACTATTTGCCACTGGGGGAGAAACTGGATGTTGTGCTGGGCGATATTGCCGAATCATTTGCTGCAACAGTGGCAGAAGGCGAGCCGTTGTGCATAAAGATATGTCAGAACAATGATTGCAGGTGGATTTTTTATGATACCAGCAAGAACAGAAGTCGCAAATGGTGTGATTCAACCTGTGGCACCTTAATGAAGGTACGTCGTTTCCGCCTGCAACGCAAGAAGTCGTAAGCGAAACTTAACACATATCCGTGATTAAAAAAATTTTGAACCACAGAGAATACGGAGATTTTCATAATCGTCATTCTTTTTGCAGCATTTCCGGATGCATTGTCATTATGAGTCCCGCGTCAGCGGGACGTAATAATCCGTAACGGAAATGTTTGCTCTAGCCCGTCAGGGATTATTACGCATTTTTCCGGAGTGCTCATAATGACACTGTGTTACGGATTGTCATGCTTATCTCCGGCAAGCTCACAATGACAAACGTGCGGGATTGCCACGCACACCTTCGGTGT
>MFGW01000119.1:1728-2468 GCA_001780385.1 Candidatus Fischerbacteria bacterium RBG_13_37_8
ATGTTCCCAGTCCACTCACCCATTTTGAGAGGTTGCGAGTCTATAATACTATGATATGATGCATTTTTTGAGGAGTATATTATGCAAAAAGATATGAAAATGGCATATAAAATTATTCAGGCGGGAGTAGTGATGCTATTCCTGCTGGTAATTGGAAATATGATATGGGCTGCTGCACCGGTGAAAAAGGCAAGCGAGCTGATGCCGGTTGATACTACAAGAAAGGCGCAACTGTTATCAATACTGCAGAAAGCGCAGAAATTCTACATGATATATCCAATGAAAAATATTGCCTATGGTGAGGAGTATACATTTCAGAATAGCGGATGGATGCATTTTCTTGAAGTTAATGGAGCGGGCTGGCGGTTGATGTGGGATGAGAAAGCAGGACGTCCAAATCTTATTGAAGGGAGGGGAATTGCTTTTTATGCAGGAAAGGGAAACAGCCTCGCAAAGGATTTCGAGGAGCTTGGCATTCCCTATCTCGAACGCAAGATAATGGCATTTATTAATATGCATAACGATCTTTTGAGAGTTGATATATCGAGAATGAAATTAAATACTAAGGCGAGTCAAGTTTTTGATAGTGGCAGGTATGCGGTCGTTCAGTATGATTATTACATGAACGAAGTTATTATCGAAGGAGCGCGGTTATTTTTCCGGTTCAATAATGGCAATCTTATTCAATTTGGGTGTATGAACATAGGGGATGGAATGATATCTGTTGTGCCGGCAGTGAC
>MFGW01000119.1:2606-11641 GCA_001780385.1 Candidatus Fischerbacteria bacterium RBG_13_37_8
CAAAGAACGCTAATTTCTTCGGTTATTATTCTTATACCAGCACTCCATCCACAACCGCAAGTTCAACATTGCCCGGGCAGTATATCAATATAGATGATTTTTGCGGAGCGATCAGTTTATCGACGAACACATCACCCGGCAATTTATATTTCGGCACGTCAAGCGGGACAGATTGCGCCACACCTGGTGTTGGCGGTCCGGGAAATACCTATGCTGCGCGCAGTACATTTTGGCATCTCAACATGCCGCGCAAAACGGCGGTATTTTATCTCCCCGGCAACAGTTGGCTGGGAAGCAACATGACGAGTCATACGAACTATATAACACCTGATCTGATATGCAATGCAGGCTGGTCGGGAATTTCTGGATCGATCTATTTCTTTATATCAGGAGTAGCAGAAGGATGCAATAATTCCGGTGAAGTAGGAGGAATAATTTATCATGAATGGGGACACGGTATGGACGATAATGACGGTGGACCTGCGAAAGTACCGCCGCTTGAGGAAGGTAGTGGAGAAGCTTACGGAGATGCTATTGACATGATGTTCTTGCGCGGTGCATGCATCGGAAATGGATTGTACACTGCCTATGTTCCGGATAATTGCAAAAACTGTCCTTCGACATGTTTAGGTGTGCGTTATGATGCTATGCGGTTTGACCATGACAATAATCCTAATACTCCGGATGTTCCGATCACGCCGCAGAATATCACGAATGATTATGGGCCGGATTGTGATCGTTATTCGGATGAGGAATGTCCGCTTTGTCCAATGAGTTACTGGGATGATGAATTTAGTATGTGTTTCCCGGGAACGTATATAGGACCTCTCGGTTACGAGGGGCATTGTGAATCTTACATAGCCTCTGGTGCAATATGGGACATGCTACAAAATATAGTAGCAGTGCAAGGTGAGGCAGGTTATATCTGGACACAGCGGATATGGTTTCAATCGCTGCAATCGATGGGTTCAGCATATCAAACAAGCGCACAATGCGCTACCACGGCAGTGAATGGGTGTGCTGCCGCAAACTGGTACACAGTTCTGCTCGGCACAGATGATGATGACGGCAATATCACGAATGGCACGCCCAATGGCGGACGGATCTGGGATGCTTTCAATCTGCACGGAATTGCCTGCGGGACGAAACCGGCTAATTATAATACCTGCACAGAACCGAGCACGCCAACGCTCTATGCAGTAGGTTCTGACGGGCAGATAGGATTATCTTGGACACCGTCGACCAATGCGACCGGATACAGATTATACGTGAATGAATATTCGACTGCCAGTTCATGTCAGCAAGGCGGTTGGACTCCGTATCTTGTTTTTGGCAATTATACGTATTATACATTCGCTAATATATACAATGGTTTAGGACATGGCTTAGCAATACAGGCAATGAACGGTTCTGAGGATTGTGTTTCAGGGCTCTCCAATTGCGTTTATGTGGCTCCATCAGCAAGTGCTAGTGTGAACCTGACGGGTGTTAAAACTTCCAGTTGGGATCATATCGTCGTTCCTACGGATAACACGTGCAATACTACAACGTGCACACGCAGTGCCACACTTAGCGCCAATGGAACCAACAGCAATTTTAATTTTAATGTACGGAATAATACAAGTGTTGATGCAGGTTCGCATACAGATGCGCTCTATGTTGATGATGAGGTAATCGCCTATTTAGGTCCTACGACTATTACCGCAAACACAACGCAGAGCACGACTAATTATGCTAACAGTGTTAAGGGCGGACGCCATATGATCAAAGTCGAAATAGACGCATATAATAATTTGGCGGAGAGTAACGAGAGTGATAATGTGTGGGTA
Source organism: Candidatus Fischerbacteria bacterium RBG_13_37_8 (assembly GCA_001780385.1). Classification (GTDB taxonomy): domain Bacteria; phylum Acidobacteriota; class HRBIN11; order MFGW01; family MFGW01; genus MFGW01. The sequence goes on from MFGW01000119.1 coordinate 4,436, forward strand.
GCGTCGTTCTCGGTATATGAGCCGTATGACCTGGAAACTGACACTGATCACCTGATAGTGCGTGATGCGCCGCCGGACAGGAATCCGCAGGGATATTTGTACTATTCGTGTGACGGGTATCATTATGCGGTAGCGCCGACCACTGATGATCAGAACTGGTGGGGCGCAGTAGGAATATTGCCTGCAACCAATACCAGCAATTATGATATGCGTTTGCATGACGATTATACCGGTTCCACGCAAGGATTCGGCGCGAATGTGAGGACGTCAAATACAGGAGCCAATGGCATAGCGGAAATTATAGGTGTGAACAGGAATAATATCGGAACGGTTGATTGGTGGACAGGTGTAATACAGGGAGCTGACACACCCGGAACCAGCAGTTACGCCATTCATAATGATGGATCGGCATTTCCGCGTGCTGTGCCATCGAGCGGCACTACCGGCAACATCCCAATGAACGGTGTGCTCAGTGTTGAAGAGATTAACATTGGTTCGGCGGACCTGAACGTTAGCTGGCGGTTCATTGTAACGCCGAGCGGTGGTGATATCGCGATTGCGCTCATTGACCAATCCGTGCAACATTTCCGGCTTGCTGATGCAATTCCGGGCACCATGGTTAATAACGGTGGTAACGATGTAGCAGAGTACTTTGATATTACTCCTACCACTTCGGGTTACTATGCCCTGCTTATTTATAAGCCGGATTATTCGGAACGGCTTAGTTCGATCAATTATACGCTTGACATACAGGAAGCACCGTCTAATTTGCGACCGCATCTTGCTACCGGATGGAATGCGGAAGTTATTCCGCGCAACACGACTGGATGCACTTCCGGCAGTTGTTCCGTGACTGGTACATTGCCGGGCTGGGCAGGCACAACCTACGTGAATTCTACAAGTATTAATGATGGAACCAATGCGGTACCGACTGCATTCTCTATTGCGTACAGTATTGACGGCATTAATCGTGATACGGCAACATTCCCCTCGCTGCCCGCTGGTTCAACTGCCGTAGATACGAATAATGCACTGCCGACAACAGTGATAGGCGGACGGCACACGCTTGGCCTATTCGTGGATTACCTCGATGAATACCTCGAAACAAATGAAACAGATAACACTATCTACATTCAGTATGTCTGGTCACCAATGACTATGGCGGATGGGCTGTACTTCACCACCAGTCCGCCGCCTGATCGCGATACTGCTGGCGTTAGCGCGTACAACTGCGACGGGTATCAATTCTCGCTTGCCAAGGAATGGTCAGTGACTGCGGTTGTTCCCAACGGCATCTCCTATGATTATGATATGAGATTGCACAATGATTACACCGGTTCCACGGCAGGTTATGCGACCGTCTTGGAATGGTCCAGCGCAGACCTCGGACAAACGGATTTCATTTTGCTTGACAAGGATGCCGGCATTGGTCCGTGGCAGATCGGTGTCATCCAGGCTACGGATTCCATGTATTCCGGCAATTATACGATCGGTTATCGTGAGAATCAACCGATAGTAGGCGCACCTGGCACTTATGGTCCCTACACGATACCCGTGAATGCAATAGCTGCCGTTCATCCCGTTGTAGTCAGTTCCGCGAATACATTCACGGTCACGCTCGATATCACGGCAGGTTCCGCAGACCTCGCGCTGGCAATATATAATACAACCAAGTTCTACCATGATGTGCAGGAATATCTGTCTGGTGGGTATTCCAACAGCGGCGGTGGCGGAGTCGATGAATCATTCACTCTGACACTCTCAGCGGGGACGTATGTAATAGTGGTATTCAAGGCAGATTGGACAGCGCTCAACACCGCAAATGCGACAACTTATTACATCAGCATGACCACCAGCGGAATAGCAGAAACACCCGATAATGGAAAAATTCCGGGGACACCGCTGACACTATCCAAGGAATCATCAACACAGTTACGGCTCAACTGGGGACATGCATGTGATTATGCGCCCGGCTACACTCACTATGCAATTTATGCCGGATATATCAGCGAGATAATACAGGGCATTTATGATTACAAAGCGATATTATGTGACAGTGGAACAGACACTACCGAAGTAATCAGCATGCCTGGAGCCAGCATGTATTATGTCATAGTTCCGACGAACAATGCTGATGAAGGCGGTTATGGTTTTGACTCCGATGGTGCGTATCGCCCTGCATCGACTAGCGCCTGCTTCCTCCAGAACCGCGTCGATTGCCCGGGGTCGTAGCATAACATTTGCCCCTCTCGCAACGCAATCGCTGACTACGTTCCAAACCTGCCTGCAAAAATTTCAGCAAAAAATGATAGAACACAGGGCTTTCTGCGAACCCTGTTCGCAGAAAGCGGTTCAAGGTTAAAAGTTCAAGGTTAAAAAGAGCGCCGATTTGTTTTACCTTGAACTCCGAAAACGTTGAAAATATAGTCGTTTAGACAAAATCGTAAATGTTTTTTATGATTTTTAAACATGGGTATAACAGAGATGGAACAGAGAATTTCAAAATATAGTTTAAAATGAATGATTAATTTTTAGTTGAAATTGCCTAAATTCTCCACTATAATCTGTTTATGGTGAAAATTACTTTTGCTGTGAAGCAGAGATTATGTCTCCATTTAACGAGGAGGCAGTAGCCAATGGTCGCAAATCGTAGAAAATATATTGCATGGCTGATTATCAGTTTTGCATTGCTGACAATTATATTGCTTATGATACCTGTGGCAATTTATGACAAATATTCATCATATTTTGTATCTAAAGCTGTGTATGCAGAAACAACTTTTTGGCAGGATAAGCTTTGGCTGCTTGAAGTAGAATTTAGGAACAGGATGATAAACCTGCTGAGCATAGATCCGGATTCAGGTCAAATTCAGAGAATTGATACTTCTTCCGGAGAGCATGCTTTTCTATTACCGGATAAGGATAAATTGTGGATTTTTGTAGCAGATAACTATTCCTGCCTTGCAGGTGAACAACATATCACAGCATTCAAATATTTCAGCAACGGCAAAGTCACCGACATGCCCCTTAAGGAACAATTAGAAAATATCACATAGCCTTTTTTATATGATGGAGTACCTGCAGTTATTGAACAAAAAAGGAATCAACAGATCTTCAAGGCATTCAGAAAAGATCACTGGGAGACAATTGCGAAATTTTCACTTAAGCCGCTTTCAGAGTTGCCCTGTTCGGAAGACTTGATCAGAGTACTTTTAAAAGATAATGAGATATATTTTATAGCAAACCTTCAGGGATGTTCTTTCATTAGAAAGGGAATACCTTCATCTGATGAAAATATAGTAAAGGATTGGGAGCGGCAAAATGGTACCCCCCAATTCAGTATGTGTAAAACTGGTGAGAGCAAACCGTTTCGATTGCATTACAACGATGATACTTTATTAGGTATAAAATCTAAAACAGACGACAAGATTACATTATTCAAGACATCAATTCTTGATCCAGTTTTTGTGGATATTTATAAAAGAAGTACTCCTGGTGACTTTCTTGTTGTTGCTCAATATGATATTGAAACACCGGCATTCAGACTTATTGATATCCACAATGGCGATGTCATAGCAGAAAAGGAAGTCGGCAAAAAATCATTATTTACATGGGAGCAGAGAATATTTGTATCAAGGTACGGACATATTACATGGTATCTATTCGGCTTGCTGATATTTCCTATCACGATTGCAGGTACTTTTACATGGCTGATGGATAAATATCGGATTTCATATTTTGTATGGCAGGAACAGCAAATCCAGTATGCATCAATATGGCAGAGAACTTTGGCTTCGATAATTGATCTAATTATCATTGGAGGAATTCTTATTATTGTTTTCATGATTTTTGATTGGGAGAAGTATTTTATTGCTGCTGGGATCATACCAGCAGTGGGAATGTTTATTGTTTTTGTTTACATGGAGGGGAAATGGGGAGGCACGCCAGGAAAATATATAATGAAAATCAGGGTTGCAAATCTTGAGATGAGACCATGCGGATTTTGGAGTTCATTATCAAGAAATCTGCTGAAGTATGCAATCGAGGCTGGTGTGATTGGATTCTTTACAATTGCTTTAACAGAGCGCTGGCAGCGTGTGGGTGACCTTCTTGCCAAGACCATAGTAATGAAAAAAGAGGGGATCAAAGCCCGACATTAGACATTGCCACAATGCAGTCTCTGACCGCATTGCAAAGCGGCATTTTGAAATTTCAGCAAAAAATTATTGAACCACAGAGAACACAGAGATGGACAAGAGAAATCAAATATCAAAACCGATTCTTTTGCGGGGAAAACCGGGAATTGGTAAAACCACGATCATAAAAAAACTATGCGAAAAACTGCCTCGTGAATCAACACAGGGCTTCTATACTATTGAAGTAAGAGATGGATCCGAGCGCATAGGATTTGATGTGGTTACATTGAGTGGGAAGCGAGGTATTTTAGCAAGAAAAAATACGTCTTTTCCCCGCAAGGTTGGAAAATATGGTGTGGATGTTGTTTCATTTGAAGAGATTGCATTGCCCGAGCTTCAAATTCGTGAACAAACGAAGCTCATCATTATTGATGAGATCGGGAAAATGGAATGTTTCTCCGGCAAGTTTGTTCAGCAGGTGCAACTGCTTTTCAATTCACACTTTCGCATCATAGCCACTATACCTATTTATGAGCTTTCGCTCGTGCGAACTCTCCTGAAGAATCATACCTGCAAGGTCATAGAAATCACCTATGCTAATCGTGACCACCTTTCCTTACCCCCTCTTCTGTTTGTATTACTGTATTTATGTCAACATTTTTTGATAGAATTCCTGCTCAATATCTGATGGTGATTTTGATTTCGCTTTGTTAACTAAGTCAATCAGCGATTCCGGATCATCGCATTTTGCAATTATGAGATCCTTGCCATTATTTATAAGTTCAGAGCCAACATTCACTATTTCTTTAAAGAGCTGTATGTCTTCTGGCATAAATGGGCACACGAAGTCTAGGTATAAGAAATTATGTCTTTTGAGTTCTTCTATCGCTATTTCTTTGATTTTTTTTCGCACACCCTCATCAGCGCATATCGAAATAAGAATTTTTGCCACCGTCACGACCGTTGGAAAATCAGGATAATCAAGCAGTGGTTTTAAATCATTTATAATGATGGGCAAGAATGGTTTGAATATATCTTTATCATAAAATATATCATAGTTGGAATAGCTTCCCACTTTCTTTAATCCCTCCAGCGCAAGCGGAAGCCCGGCACGGTTTCCCATTCTTACCAATGCCAGGGAAGCATGAAATCCTGCAAATTAATCACTTACGAGATCCTGAAGCAATTCCTCGAGTTGTTCAGCTCCTCCAGCTTTGCAGAGAGTTTCTGTTATGCGATGGCGCACTTTTTCAGGTGCTTCTGCATACATGTAATCTACTGCAGATTGTACCTTTGGTGAATAATCTATTATTGCATTTTCCAGGCAAATTTCCTCATCGCTTTTCTGCCTCCTTGCTGCAATGCTTTCATTTAACTTCTTACACTCCTCATTCTCAAACGAACGCACTGTATCACAAATCCTCATCTTTTTGCCCTCGGATATTGATGACTGCAACGCACTATTGTATTCAGTGATTAATTCTTTGTATTTTTCAGTAGTAAGCAAATCCAACCAATAATATTTGACAATATCAGGAATATCCTTCTTCAGCACGGTAAAAAGCAGAGCTGTGTTACCGGTCTTATTGATCGTTTGGTATAAGCACATGGAAACTGTTTTCATGTCATCTTCATTTTGAATATTAATAATCTGAGCAATGAACGTTTTCGATTGCTCATCATCCAGCTTAATGCCCTGCGCCATATGTGAAATTACTGAGCATGCCATTGATGCTCTTCCTTTATCATCCTGTGGAGTAAAGCTGAGATAAATTCCGATATCAGTTAATGCATCAAATTGAGCCAGGACATCAATCGCCAATTTTTTTATCTCCGGATTTGCATCTTCGGATAATTTCCGGAACGCCTCGATAAATGGCTTAATATCAGTGTCCGGATTATTCATTGTATATTCAAAATCATCCTTGTCTATTTTCTTCACTATCTTGATAATCTTATTTCTCAGCGGATGTTTTTCATCTTTGATTATCTGGATAATCTGATTAAAAAGAGCTGGCTTATAGAGCTGCTCTTTAATTGAAATGCGGATATGATAGGGGAGGTCATTTTCGCCTGCCTTCTTCAGCTCTTCAAGATAATAAAGAACAGTATCTTCTTCAAGAGGAAAATGATTTATTTCTCCTGTCCATTTCCCTTCTCTCTCATACCTGTTTATGAGTTTTGCCAGAAATGGATCATCATACGGTTTGTAGGTATCCACGTATATCTTCAGCAGTAATTCATGCATCGATTCATCACCCGATGCTATCAGGCTCTTTGCTTCCTCTTTCACTTTCTCTTTATATTTTTTTATGAATTTGTCTACGGCACAGGGTGGATTCTTTATCGCGGCATGAACCAGCTCAATAAATTGATGAGATGGCTTTTGCAAAATCCATTCTATTATTTTTTCTCTCTTTTCAAAAGGGGAATATGGAATTGCAGCACAAAGCATTTCCATTGATGAATCTTTGCTTGTCGTTTTTGCCGTTTTTTCTCTTCTTTGCTTTTCCCGCCAGTTTTCCCCGTGATAAGGCGGCCGGGCATTCCATTCCGTTAGCAATTCTCCGGAAGAAGAATATTTTTTTATTTCAGGTCCAAGATCGTGCAAATAAATATCACCATTCCCTGCAACAGCAAATTCCTGCAGATACTGAATATCTTTATGAACATGATTGATGAGTTTTCCTTCCGGACTGTAAATGAAAATACCACCAAGGTTGCTTGTGGCAAAGGTGACCTCGCATGAACTCCACCCAATATATACATTATCATTGGGACCGATTTTTATATCGCTCACATAGCTTACTGATGTTATAGGATCCGGCGTTACGACCCATTTTTGCAAGAGCTCTCCTTTCCCGGAATAATGATACACATATCCTTTATCTAAAATCGAAACCAGAAGATATATTTCTTCTTTGCTGTTCACTGCAAGCTTCTGAGGCCGGTAAACACCAGCAGAATAGCTTTGGAATTTTTCATCTTTCTCGAGACTGAAAAGTGAAATTTTATTTCCATTTTGATCAATGCGCTGAATAATAGGCGGTGATGTTTTATCTTTACCATC
>MFGW01000119.1:11668-14967 GCA_001780385.1 Candidatus Fischerbacteria bacterium RBG_13_37_8
AGTTATGTAGTAAGAAACACGGGCAATTGGTTGTGAGTTAATTATTTTGCCATCGATGGAATATTTTACTAAATAATACTTATGCTCAAATTCCCAGTCTGAATTGTCCTTTTCTATCCGGGTTGATTTAATGCATTTACCCCACGCTATGTCGTTTTTGTCGATCATGGTGATATCAAGTCCCACCACATTTTTAAATGGAAGCTCAAACCGGATTGTTTCGAGGAATTTTCCATTGCTGTCAAATACAAATGCAGGAAAAAAATCGAGCGCTTCCTCATTCATCCATGAGTACAACACAATGACATTCCCCTGGCTTGTTATGACTGGAGTGCCAAATGGAGTTCCACCAAGCTTTGCAGATACCTGGTAACTTAATCCTAAAATAATGATCGCTAATGGAAGAATCCTTGTCTTTAAATGAAAATTAACCATTTCGCCAAAATTTTTGTAAAACATAAATAAATCTATTCGCCGGATTTAGAGATGGTGTATCTGATTTCTCCTGAATAAGTTCCGTTGAAGATGATTTGTTCGCGCCAGGGACCTTCCTGGGTCCGGCTCAGCGAATGCCATATTTCAGATTGACCGGGTTTAATGGGACCAAGGTCCGTGTTGCCGGCATGTTGATCTTTATAGTAGGATTCAATTTTTACGCTATACTCATTATCTATATGGGAAAACATTAAATAGAGGACGACATTGCCATAAAGGCATCCTGATTTTCCTCCCCAGGCATTAATCAGCTTATCACCCTGATGAGCAGTGCCGACGGCGCCTCCGACAAAAGAAGCAAACACAGTCTCATTTTCCAGTGAGACCAACCTGGGTTCTACCCATACCGCCCAATCCTGGGTGGAAGATTTGGTTCCCGCATCGACAGATAATGCGATTGTTCCCGTTAATCCTTTGAATCTTGAAAAATCCTGACTGAAATCATTGATCAGGTACTTCCCATATGGTTTATGATACTCACGCCTTACTGGAATTCCCGTGTAACTCTCAAATTCACCTCTCACTTCATAATATACACCATCAGATTTGGTTGCACCATCCAGGAATCCAATCGCTGCCCTGAACTCTGCACCAGTCTCCGGAATAGCTATGTTTGCATACCTGCCTACACAAATACCACGAGGCTGCCAATGTGGATGTGTCTCCAGAACAAGAGGATAGGTCTTGCCATCCTCCAGTTTGACATTCTCAATTAACCGAACGAATCCTTTTGAGTTAGAAACATCTCCCGGAAATGGCAATATTGTCCATGCATTAGTCCATTTTGCTTCGGGCGCTTTTCCAATAAAGTCAATCAAAACACCCGGTTTTACCAGCGCTATCTTACCTATTATCGCTTTCTTGTCTATCACCACCACTTTATTAACACCTGTTTTTTCTTCTGGCTTTGCCGCTGTAATTCGTTCACATTCAGCGCTCCATGTGCCACTGAATTTTGCGGCAAACCTTCCCTGCATGGTTACTTTATTGTCTTCAACAGGTGATACCGAGCCATTAAATGGCTGCTGGCTTGTTTGCGATAATAGCCGCGTGAAGTCAATTGTATTTCCTTCCCATTTACCATGGAATGGTGTTTCGAATGTAACTGGATCATTTGTCTCAGCTCCGCGCTGAACGATTATCTTGCCTTCAATTGCAGCATCATTGCGATTGATTTCCATTGTGCCGCTATCGCCCTGATGTAAATCGATAGTGCATTTCCATTGTTCTGTATTTTCTGCAATCGCATATCCCTGCAACAGAATAAACATAAACATAATGGCAAAAAACTTCTTATTCATTTCATACCTCCTTAAGGCAATAAAAAAACCATTCACCTATTAGCTCATTATGTATGAAATATGGTTAAATTTCAAGGTATTAACTAAAAGGAACAAATAATTAGGCATTTTTTGCTGAATTTTTTGCAGAGCGCTTTGTGATGCAGTGCCGGACTATGTTAGCAAGGGATCGAATGTTATGCTACGACCCCCTCCGTATTAGGATTCGATGTGTTTGAGGGTCATGCCTTCGCGGGCGAGGACGAAGTCCATTTTATAGGTGGGATTATCGAGGTGGTATTTGGTAAGGAATGCTTTCCAGTCGTAATTTTGGAGGCCTCTGATGAGGCTGATGCGCATGGTATGGTCGTTCAATTTTGAGAGGATTTCTATTTTGTCCAGTTTTTTATCGTTATTGAAATGCAGGCGTGCGATGATGAGCAGAGGTTCTTCCTGGAAATAGTGGAATTTGACGGGGATGGTGATAGCATCCGGATTAGTTTGTGTTTCGACGTGTTTGGGTGAACTGGCGAATGTATGTTCCAGGAGAGCGGAGGGGGGAGAATTTTCTTTTGAAGTACGTGGAGTTCGTAGATTTTCGGCAGGGAATTCTTGTTTGGCGATTTTGAGGAGTGAGTAATTTGCAGGTGGAAGTTGAGGTGAACGATTATATTTGCCGGAATCTTCAGTTGGTGTTTTTACTGCTGTTGATTCTGTGGGAGGGTTATTTTGTTTTTTAGGAGCGGTATCATTCAGCCATGAATCGTTTTCAAGGGGATAGAAGATAGGATCTTTGTCTTTCAATGCATAGTGTGTGGGGTTGGCGGGTAATTTTTCTTTTTCGGCAATGGATTCAGGTAAGGGAGCTGTAGCGACGGTATTGAGAGGTACTTTTGAAGAGGATGCTATATCCTGTTTTTTGGTGATTCCGGTGGGATCTTCTTGTTTGGCGATTTGGGGTGTGCCTTTAGTAGATTCGTAGAAGGGTGAAATTGTGACATTAATGGTTTCTTCGTCACTTGCCTGATCCACTGGAGGGGAAGCATTTTCCATTTTTACGAGGAGCATGATAGAAAGGGTGAGTGTGATAACAGCCATAATGAATACCAGTCCAGCTTGGCTTCCGTATGCGAAGGCGAACAGATTACGAGGTGCGAATATTTCCCAGAAGGGTTTTTTCATTTCCTTATCAATTCTCATATGCATTTTATGGCTGAAAGCAGGTGGAGCTGGTATTTTATGCATGCAATTTACCAGGTTTACGGTACTGGTAAGTGCATGAAGTTCCTTTTTACATTGCGGGCAATTTTTCACATGTTCTTCGAGCATGGAGATGTCGTCTTGTGGTAATTCATTATCTATATATGCGTTAAGCAAAATTTTTGATTCTTTGCAGTTAAGTTTCATAATTAATCACCTCAATAATATGCTGCCAGGGCTTTTTTCAAAAAGCAGCGGGCGCGAGCCAGGCGTGATTTCACTGTTCCGATGGGCAAGCCCAGCACGTGGGAGATTTCGATGTAG
>MFGW01000119.1:15065-23719 GCA_001780385.1 Candidatus Fischerbacteria bacterium RBG_13_37_8
GCAAGTTCCATTGCGTCATCATAATTGCATGTCATTCTACAGAGCATATTAAAAATCATATCCTTATATTTTTCGATAAGCTCCTTTATTATCGGCTCGCTGGAGCTTTCGTCGATTGCTGTTAATTGTTGTTCTGTTGTTTCCATTGTGGTTACTCGTTCTATTATAGTGCCTATTATAATAGTAACATTTTACCACATGTTTTTCCAGTGGCACTTTATTTCTCTACTATAATAGACAAAGCAGGAGTGATTTTGTTCCCAAGGAATTGAGCCACGGAGAACACATAGGGGGAATAGTCCCTTGATCGTGAAATTCTTGCATTATTGGCAAGAAAAAAATTCAACCACGAAGGACATGAAGGACACGAAGAAAAAAAAGAAGAGCCAAAAATATTTGAAATTTTCAAATATTTTTGGCATTTCTTCTTCGTGAGCTTCGTGGTTTATTCTTTTTGGATTCCGACTTGTTCGGGATAGGGAATGGGGACTGGGGAGTTGCATAAAGGTAGGGAAAAGCATATCTTATGAGGTCAAAATGAAATAATGCGAGGCGAAATTATGGAACGATTGAAGAATAAATACATAATAATTGGAGCTGTTGGTTTGTTGCTACTAATTATCCTGGTGTTATCGACGGAGAAGCTGTACTTTGTAGGTTCAAGCAAAGCGCAAAGTGATGTGAAGAAGCAAGTGCAAGAGCGGGATAAGTCGCAATCTGCCTCGAAAGAAACAGGAGAAAGCATGAAAAACAATAAACTTACTCCAGAAGAGGAGAGAGTGATTATTCATAAAGGTACAGAATTACCTTTTTCAGGTAAGTTCTACAAATTCAAGGAGAAAGGAGTCTATGTGTGCAAGCAATGCAATGAACCGTTGTACCGTTCGGATGATAAATTTGATTCACATTGTGGCTGGCCCAGTTTTGATGCTGAGATACCGGGAGCGGTCAAAAGGATACCAGATGCGGATGGATTCAGGACGGAGATTGTGTGTGCGAAATGTGGAGCACATCTCGGACATGTTTTCACTGGAGAAGGATATACGCCCAAGAATGTCAGGCATTGTGTAAATTCAATTTCGTTAAATTTTACACCGGTGGAAGAAGAAGTGGAAGTGAAGGTAGAGAAAGCATATTTTGCCGGTGGATGTTTTTGGGGCGTGGAGTATTTTTTCCAGAAAGAGAAAGGTGTGATTGCGACGAACGTAGGTTACATGGGTGGAAGTTGGCAAAATCCGACATATGAGCAGGTATGTAAGAAGAATACAGGGCATGCGGAAACCGTGGAAGTGTTGTACGATCCGGCTGCAACCAGTTTTGAGAAACTGGCGCGGTTATTTTTTGAAATACATGATCCGACACAACTTAATCGCCAGGGACCCGATGTTGGCGATCAGTACCGTTCAGCTATTTTTTATGTGAATGAAGAACAGAAAAAGATTGCTGAAAAACTTATTGCTCTATTGGAGAAGAAGGATTACAAGGTTGTTACTGAAGTGGTTGAAGCAGATAGTTTCTGGAAAGCTGAAGATTATCACCAATCGTACTATATGAAAAAAGAGGGGAAGCCTTATTGTCATGCTTATCAGAAGCGATTCTGATTTAGATAGGCGCGATTTCCCTAAAAAAGTTGAACCACAGAGAACACAGAGATAAACAGAGAACGCAGAATAATTCAGGGTAGTGCTTTGAAAGCACAGGCTTATCAACCAGTAGTTCTTTGCGCAATAAATCGCGACTTGTTAATGTTACTTACAGCATTCATCTGCAGGTTTGCAGATAAATGCGCAGAATGCTTCTTTGCATGAGCAGGTAGTACTGAAGACGCAAGTTTCCGGTACACAACGTTGTTCCTTTCCGCGTGTATCTCCGCAAATGAGCATTGCATCATTGCAGAGCAGGCAGGTATGACAGCTCCCTTCCGCTATTTCTTTTTTCTTCAGAATTTTCATCCTGCCAAATTCTTTCTTATAGTTTTCTGCGGTAGCAGGAGACAGGTCAGGAAAATATTTTGGATCAAAGAGCCAGTAGGTATCCCTGTATTTTGGATCTTCATCCACTGGAGGGGTAAAATATACTTCTGTAGGGAAAATAAGTATTTCATTTGTTTTATTTAAGAATTCCTTCCGCATATCCGGTGAATCTTTCTTCTCCGGTTTAAGCAGGGTATTCAAGTCAAGAGTAACGGCAAGTTCCGTTTGGGCTTTGATTGGTGCTTCGACTATTTTAATGAATGTGCCTTTCAGAGAACCATCGGCAGAAAATATTCTTCCGGTGAGGGTGACAGAGCGGATATCCCTGTCAGTGTAGGCATAGAGAGCAAGGTTATAGATAAATGGAGTATCGGAAGTGGTTATTTTTTGTATTTTTGCGGGAGCATCATTTGTTTGAAACACGAGCATTTCCATGGCAGGTGTTTCTTCCGCAGCCTGCAACGCAGATAATGACAGGCAAAACAAAATGCCTATTATTATTAATATTTTCTCAATTCTCATAATAATCTCCTGGTATAGTTGTTTTAAGAAATAATTATATAAACTGTTGATGTATTTTTCAAGGGAATTTTTTGTGTCTATTCATTATTTTTATTATATAAAACTTGATAGAGACTCTTATTTTAGTTGAGATTTCTTTATTTTTACTCAATACTTTTAAAGTATGAAAGCTGTTGTGATATTTATTGCATTGACTATAATGCTGGCGAATCTTGTGCTTTTGTTTTTCTGTAATTGACCGGAGCATTAAAATATTTTTGCTGGATTTGTTCCGATCACTGTTTTATATAGGAGGTGTCAAGATGAAAAGAAATATTAAATTTTATATTCTTGGATTTGCTGTAGTTTTTTATGCAATATTTTTAACCGGAGATGCATTAGGTCAACATACATGGGCTAGAGTTTTTGATGCTGGTAATGCATATTTAATTCAGCCAACATCTGATGGAGAGTATATTGCAGCAGGAAATAGAGGCAATAATATTTGGGTGTTCAAGCTTGATTCAAGTGGAACAATAACATGGCAGAATGTTTATGGTGATATTGATTAAGATGAGGGTTCCTCGATATATCAAACTTACGATGGCGGATATATTGTTGCAGAATATACAGGCGGCAATATTTCAGCGCTCAAACTTGATACTAACGGAGATATCGACCCATCGTGTCTTTTTATTAATAGCAGCACCAGCATAATCAATAATACAGCTATTGTAACAAGTGCATCTTTAGCATTAATAAGCGAATCCGATGCAACGGTGAATGATACTACTGTAATCGCCACAGACGCAAATGGTACCTCTACTCTAATATGCAATAATACTATCGCATTAATCTCTCAAAAACCTGCCATTGATGATTCAGCAGGTTCCACACCGAATGGTATAATTGAACCTGATGAGATCGTGGATTTAATTGGTAATGTAGAAAACATTGGAACTGATAGCGCTATTTCCGTTACCGGTCTTCTGACCACTTTCGATCCAATCACAATCAATAACGCGAACGTTACCTATCCTGATATTGCACCGGGTGGAAGTGAGAATTCATTAACTAATTACAGTATTATGGCGCCATCGGCTAACAGACCATCGACACACTGGGATGTCAAGATTGCTGAAAGTCCGGGCTGTCCTGCCTGTAATTCCTGGTTATATAATTTTGCCTATCATGTGGGCAACAGCTTTTTTGATGTACCTCCTGCTTATCTTCTTTATTCCTTTATCGAAACGCTTCTGCATTCCGAAGTTACTGCAGGATGCACAACTACAGACTATTGTCCGGAAATGAATGTGACCCGTCAACAGATGGCAAAATTTATCTGTTTAGCCATGGAAGCAACAGAGCCCGGTTCATGTCCCACCGCACCATGCACTGAAATCTTCGCTGATGTACCGGCAGGCAATATTTTTTGTTCGTATATTGAAGGTGTTTATAATGCGGGAGTAGTTTCCGGCTGTCAATCTTTACCATTGATGTACTGTCCGTCCGTCAATGTTACCCGTGCGCAAATGGCTAAATTCATTATCAATGCTTTTGGCTTCCCCCTGTATTAGGAGGGACAAACGTTTAAAAATGTGTAAACTGTAAATACCTGTCCCCTCTTGGAGATATGAAGGCAGATGCGATGGAGGAATTCAATGACAGGGAGAATTTAGAAATTACGGTTTTTACCTTTGTGCATAAAGGAAGTATAGATAATGAATGCTAAAAATTTCGTTTTTTGGTCAATTCAGGTTGCACTTATCTTGAAATGACGTGCGGGCCTCTGTTATGGAGGAGCGTTAATTCCCTTAATTCAGTGCCTGGCACCCTTCTAAAAAGCATTTCAAATTATTTAATGAAAACACCTTTGCTCTCCTAGCTTGATGTGTCACTTTATTCACTCCTTAAGATAAAACAGACCAAATGATATTATTAAGTAAGCTTTTCCATTCTTAATTCCTTGGCATTCATGCTTCTTAGAGTCCGCTAAGTATTGCCTAGCTTGCCGAAGGCAAGCTCGCAATGATAGAAACATTTTTTTCATCTTTCTCATTGTTTACCCTTGTACAAATAATTCGAATTTAACTCCTCCACTTAATTAAATCCAAAAATGCTGATTAAAAGTATTTCTTAGCGATTTTAATAATAAATTTGTGAAAACTCCAAATTATATATATGTTCATTATTATAAATGGTATAATTTACAATAATGGCGAAACTGCAAAAAGCTAATTTTCACAGATTTAGCTTTTGCCAAAACTGCTCTGGAGGCGAATCTTGACAAATGGTTTTTAACATAAAACGGCTTTTTGCAGTTTCGCCAATAATGGATTTAAATAAAAAGCGCATTATTAAGATTACTGGTTATATGACTTTTGGGATAGTTTGTTTCGCCGCAATTCTTTATTGCTTTGTTCTCCTCTCAAGAGGAATTGAACCATCGAAAACTATAAAAGGTATTATATTCCTTGGATTATTCTTTGGGACTCAAAGCCTTTTTGTTGGTTTGTTGTACTTGATATCATTTCGAACTGCTGCTGAAAGGGGGATTGAATCAGCAATTACTACGTGTGCCTGGTTTTATTCGTATATCAATGTTGTGCTCAGTTTTATTATTGCCTACTTTATCAGCGTTACTGTTCTTCTTGTTTTTTTTCTCATCATATTTCCGGGAGCTTGTCTTCTGAGTTGGAGATATCTGCGGTATTGGACTTAGCGTCTTTAATACCGTAATTTAGGAACTGCCTGAGTTTTGAATTGAAGGATGTTGAGATGGACATGAAAAATGTAATAATGCCACATACCACATCAATAAGTGGTATAATCTGATTTGTTAGATCTGCAAAGCACGCAGTTTAAGCTTTAACTATTCCCTTAAAAATGTGTTGCTGCATGGTGGTGGCGGAAATTCACTGCAGTGGATACCAAACATCGAAACATTCTCGCAGCATTTTAAAATCTACGCGATCGATAACATTTATGACAATGGACGATAACATCTATGACAATGGACGAAGTATATATACTCGAATGGTAAGGTGCCCCGAGGATTTCGTAAACTGGCTCAATGAGGTGTGTAACGTACTGGAACTTAGTGATAATATTAATAGGGAGAGGGGAGGCACGGGCGTCTGTAGATAATTTAACGGGGTATTGAACAGGCCACAGGTCAAGATGTTTAAGAATTTTAATAATTTGTATGCGGTCGGTAATAGATTCAAGAATTCAGGAGGTAAGTGCAAATGAGTGAAGAATTAAGCAGTGTATGTCTTTGCGAGGATAATATGCGGTTTTAGGGCTGTGAATAAAAGATGTGGCTATGGTTCTGGTTTATTTACATAAAATGCCACTTCGACGATCGTTTTGGCAAGAATAAAAAGAAGAAGAAAAATAATTTCAAAGTTAGATTTTGAAAGGCTCGTAAATTTCAAAACAAGTTGTGCTATAAATCCTACACAGACAAATAAAAACATGGCACCCATCCTTTCCATAAAACCAATATATGAATGCTCCATGAGGTGTTTTTCTTTTTTAATTTTTTTATCAAGAGCAGTCACCTGTTTGTTTAGTCTGGGGATTTCTATCTTTTTAATTTTGAAAGTACCTTGTGCAGTTTTGACTGTCATTTCTTCTGGAGAAATAGCTGAAGCATCAGCTTCCGTGGCATTTTCAGCATAAGGTTGACCTGGTAGCGGTTTTCCTCTTAACCCGGTAACCTGACTGATTAGAAGCAATGTCAAAGGAATCCATAATTTTTTATTGAGGAGATAAAATGTGATTATATCCCATGGAGATTTTCCTATGCCAGGTATCGATGGCTTTAAATAGGCAGAGAGTGCGATGAAGAAGAAAGCAAGTACATAGTAAATTAGCCACGAATATTCCCTCATCTCAATAATATTACGCCATCCATAGAGTGGATTAATGATGACAGTGATACAATGCCAGATTACAAGTACAGGAATTTCAAGCCAATATAAAAGGATGATGGTAAAAATATCCCAATCCCATAGCAAGACTCCTGCAAGCGGAATAAGATTAACAATTATAATTATAATAATTGATGGATAAAACAGGATGGGCACATTAGTATGTCCGTAAACATCCTTTGTCAGCATAGAGTAATTGTAGTAAATAATAAACTCAATATCAACTACATAAGATTTTCAAGAGTTTGTTTCGTGTTAAGAGCAAGAGATGATTGTCGTACATGAGATGCACAATTTTTTTTCCTTACTTTCTGTTGAATTTGACCAATTCTTCCTATATAATTCTATGCAAAATCAATATTTGAACCACCGTATGTTTTTTGCCATTGTATAGCACCGTAAGTATCTAATTTAAGTACCCATATTGATCCTAACGAACCGAATGACTCAGCGAATCCAGCGGCAATATATCCGCCGTCACTTGTTTGTTTTATGGAATACGCCGTATCATTGCCTGAATTTCCAAAAACATGTGCCCAGCTTTGTTGTGCCTTAGTGTCTATGGCTTGTAAAAAGGATATTCTAACCAATAAAAGACCAGTTAAATATGAGCAACGTTCACGAAAAGTCATGATTATTTGCCCCTGGTATTATTAATCAATGAAAAAATTGTATATATTCATTGAATCCTGTTCAACTTTTTTCCTGAATCCACTTATATATTTTGGCCTTGAATTTACTTATTGTCAAGAGATATTTTCTTAACTTTTCTTGGATCTACATACTAGCAACCTTCATTTGTTTTCATAGTTAAGGATTTTTGATTTATTCTGATAACAATGCCTGCAATTATTAATCCGCCAAGATAGGCACCCCATAATCTTATGCCCTCTTGTTGCACTTTCTCAATGAACAGCGCCACTATGGTGGAAACCAGCACAAGCGTGCTCACCAATTTGCGGATCACCTAATGTGTACTCGCAATGACAGTGCGTCCGTCATGCATTGCTTCGCTTGCTTTCGGCAAGCTCGCTAGGGATACAGATTTTCTTGCCAAAAATGCAAGAATTTCATGAACTAGGGACTATTCCCCAGTCCCATATCCCCATACCCTAATAAAGGTGCCCTATATTAAATTTTCGTTTTTAAAATGCTGTACCAGCGTGCATCTTCATCGGGGAAAAATGCTCCCATAAAGATCCAAGACCTGCAGGCTGTCCGAAAACTCAATTTTACCCACCCAGCTGTACATTATGTTGTTATAGGCATTTAATAAACATCAATATATAGTATGCCAAAGAAACTAAAGCGCAGTTTTCGGACAGCCTGCTGACCCCCTCTCCCTTGAAACATGATTCAGACCATGCTATATTAATTGATGATGAAACAACTGGCATATAAAATTGGAAAACTCTCTGAGCAGGAGCAATGGGAATTTGATTGTCAAGACAGCCTTTCAAGATATATTGAAGAAAGAATATTGTTGGGTTTTATGTGGATGAAGCTTCCAATTTTTGATGAAAAACCTTATCGAATCTTTACAACCATGAAAGAATATAAAGAATGGCTTAATAAAGAAATCCCCCGCTATTTAGGATATAATCAAATTGATGATTAATTATGTAACTAAATTAGCAGAAGCACTCAAATATTATAATGTGGAATATCTCATAATTGGAAAAGGCGCAGCTATTCTTTATGGGTATCCGGGCACTACGCAAGATATTGATATTTTCCCCAAAAAACAAGAGAACAATTGCAAAAGGCTTATTGAAGCTTTAAAACACCTGCGCTTTGCAATGGATGAAGCTCTGGAAAAAGCTATTATGGAGGGAAAGGATTTTATTCAGATACGAGGAGGGCCTTTTCCTCTTGATATCATATTTGCTCCTGATGGCATTGAATCTTATGAAAAGGCATGTAAACGAAGTAGTTTTGTTGATAATAAATATCCTTGCGCCTCGATGAATGACATTATAGCAAGCAAGCGTGCTGCGAAACGGCAAAGAGATATGGAAGAATTATATCGATTAGAATTATTTCTAAAAGAGCTCGAGAAAAAATAAAGTGCATGAATAATTACTCCGTCCAATCCTGCAAACCATATATTAAATCCTGATATATTCATGAACTGAGTCGAAGAATTCCCGGATCTCCGAGGGGCTAAAGCGGATGATGCCGTTTCAAATGAGCTATTTCATGTGCTACGACTGAATCAACCTCGGGCCTCGACATACGCTGCAGC
>MFGW01000119.1:23743-23892 GCA_001780385.1 Candidatus Fischerbacteria bacterium RBG_13_37_8
TTGCCGACTTCGCAATTATGGGCAATATGGACATATGCCATAATCAGATTATTGTTACCGATACTAGTTTTCCCTCCAGAATCAGTTGCTCGATTTATCGTAACAAATTCACGAATGATATTATTATTGCCAATCATAACATAACTCTC
>MFGW01000119.1:23941-24186 GCA_001780385.1 Candidatus Fischerbacteria bacterium RBG_13_37_8
GAATAAAATCGGCAATTTTTGCCAATCGTCGTATAATTGTCAATTACTACATGATTATGCAGTATACTATCGTCACCTATCGTAACATGCTCTCCGATAACACAATACGCACCAAGAGTGATATTCTCACCTAATTTCGCTTTCGGATGAATAATTGCAGTTTTATGTATATTCACTGAAATAATATCTCCTTATCTATACTACCGTTCAATAACTCAATTTTTTAAATGTTATTTTATGAAAAA
>MFGW01000120.1:0-78 GCA_001780385.1 Candidatus Fischerbacteria bacterium RBG_13_37_8
GCACCACCGGATGCCCGAGATGCAGCAGCACGGTATCTTTTTCCGGACGAAACACGGGCCGTCCGCCTTTGGTATGTA
>MFGW01000120.1:117-320 GCA_001780385.1 Candidatus Fischerbacteria bacterium RBG_13_37_8
CTTCCGAATGATCTCTCGACTTAAGCCGCAGTGTATCATCTATCAGGTTCTTCCATGAATCAGGGATTGGATGCCGCAATCTTGTATGCTGACGCGCATCAGGCGCTAATTGCGGTTCAGGTACAGCATTCATATATGGCAGTGGGCACATACACGGCGACGCTGACGGTTACGGATAAAGATGGCGGCACAGCATCAGATAC
>MFGW01000120.1:333-513 GCA_001780385.1 Candidatus Fischerbacteria bacterium RBG_13_37_8
AAGGAATTGCGACGGCTGTGCTGCAATTCGAGGCGGTCGTAGAGAATACGGAGTGTGTGATATTGGAAGCGATGTATTTCTGTTGAATCCCATATTCCGGGATTGCAACGGTTTCAATAACCGTGCTATCAGCAATCGGATGTCCCGATGCTGCTACGATAGATTACAAGGGGTATACAG
>MFGW01000120.1:543-1269 GCA_001780385.1 Candidatus Fischerbacteria bacterium RBG_13_37_8
TAGCAGTAGCTAATCAAGCAGAGTTGCATGCGTATGAGCAGGATTTTGGATTTGACGGGACGAAAGTCAAGAATCTGCATGTGAATTTCGACCCGGTCGGTAATGTGACGATTATCTCACCCTGCCTGATTAAGCTCAACGGTCAGGATAATTACCTTCTCACGAGACACTGCATGTCGCATCATGACGATCACTGATCCGAGGGATAAAAGTATTACTTATCAATATACAGAGGAAGGAGAACTCGACCTCGTCACTAATCGTGATGACAAAACAGTAGGATTTGCCTATAAGAACAATCATTTTAGGGACGAAGTCCCTTAGTCGCCCGCAGGATTAATACCCTACGGTGCGAAAGCAAAGTTATTTTGGATTTCGGCTTGTTCGGGCTATCAGGAAAGAGGTTATCTTTTCTCTCCAAAATAATATTTATTTACTATTATTCTCTAACTCCTGGTTGAAATTACTCAATTCCTCCTCTATAATGGTTATATGGTGAAAATTGATTTTCCTATCTATGTTCAATTACTGGGAATTAGTTCGTTGTTTGATTGATTTTTCTAATTTCGGAGTCAAATCAAGCCAGATGAATTGCACATGTTGTAACGGCAATTCTTCGAACATATTACGCAAACTGTCAGCGGTTATTGAACCGGAATCTATTCCCTGCCATGGTGGAGGCGTAGTTTGTTTTTCGGATTGCACTAATTCCACATCGAGCATTGA
>MFGW01000120.1:1286-2558 GCA_001780385.1 Candidatus Fischerbacteria bacterium RBG_13_37_8
GTTTAGGCGGAGGTTCCAATTCTATCCCCGGTTCCCATGGGATTCCCTTTCCTTCCATTTCAAGAAATTTATCCACCATTTCAATAATTTTTTCTTTTGGATACCGTTGAGCTAAAGATTCATAATGAGTAATATGTTCTTCGGGTATCTCACCCGAACTGGAAAAATAAGCTTCGGCATACGCTTCTGTTAATAACCCTTCATACCAAAGCTCCTCGTAGTAATAATTATGCAGGTTCTTGATTTGTTCTTGAGAAAGAACACTGCTGAGGTACTCTACCGTCGCTTCTACCGCCTGATAATATTTTTTCTGTTCCGCTAATATCTCATTTTGCATTAATTTAAAATTGTTATTTATATCCTCTTGAGATTTAGCAGGCATAGCCATTAGCTTGTTTTGCCATTTTTTTCTCACTTCCAAAAAATTTTCGAAGCTTTTTCGCGTGTTCTCAAAATGAGGAAGAATCTGCTGTAATTCTCCTGTTTGAAGATCCATTTTATCGATAACGTCCTCTGTCCTTTCTTCATGTATCCCCGGTTCTGCATGAACAGGTTGTCGGGGCTCTTCTCTATATTTTCGGGCAATATCATCAGGCTTTTGTGGCATACCACTGTGGGGAATATTATAGGGTATACAATAAGTGAGCATGAGCAAAAAAACAAAGCTAATATAAAATCTTATTTTCATTTTGTTTACTCCTTTTATTACTTATTTCCAATCTATAGTTACTGTTCCGGCAATAAAATCATCTTCATCCGGTAAATATACATGCAGAATAACATCATTGGAATTCGCATCTTTTTTCAAGGTGACACTGCTTGATTCGTTATTGTTTACAAGTAAATTAGTTAGTTTTCCAGAGGGGCTGAAATTCCCACCCTTAAATCGTAAATACCAATCCGTGACCGAAGTTTTCCAGGTTCCGCCGCAAAATTCCTGATCTCCTTTTCTCCGCGCATAAAAATGCCACACTTCCTGACCTTTCGTATCTTTCGTTGGCGCTGATTCCTGTATCGCAATAACATAAACAGGATGAACTTCCGAACGGCAACCATGCGCGCCATCCATAACCCATTGACCGATGACTTTTGTTTTCTTCCCGTCCAACATTTCAATAAAGTCAATATTTTTATTGTTGAAATGTCTCCAGTATAAATGACCATCCAAATCATCAAAAGTTTCGTTTCGATCTATTTCCAGTGTTAAAATAGGGTAAGCTTTCTCCTTAGAGATCCAGTTTGCAAGATCCCAGCTTGTGAAATTACTGGGCC
>MFGW01000120.1:2611-2825 GCA_001780385.1 Candidatus Fischerbacteria bacterium RBG_13_37_8
TTACGTTTTTCTGCACTAGGTTTATAATAACGCTGTGTATTAAGATGAACTCCTGACATGCTAGGAGTAAGCAATCCAAAATTACTATCCTTATCTACAGTACCATCTACGAATGATTCCCAATATATATCACCTTCGAACATCACGATTTTGTAATATGTCAGAAAATATCCACAGAAGTACCCTCCAGAACTTTTATCTACATCATCTGCAT
>MFGW01000120.1:2882-3526 GCA_001780385.1 Candidatus Fischerbacteria bacterium RBG_13_37_8
ATATTCCTGACAATGTTTGATGCACTATCTTCGAGAGCCTGACTATCCATCTCCACGGTGGAAGCCATCCCCATCCTCCATGGTAATGCGGATTCAATGGAAGATAATTATCAGGATCCACTTCCCAATAATCCATGTCGAAGATATATTGACCGATCTTGGCTGCCTTTGAACTTATGGTATAGAACTCTGATGAATTTAGCCCATTTCCATCCGAAATAATAAAAGTGAAATTTTTACTGAGCTTGGTGACGGTCTTGCCAAACCAGCCAAAGCGGGCAGTACTGTCTGATTCAATGATTGGGTCTTCATTGTAATGTCCTTCATTTGCATCATCTGAATAAACGGCAATGCGATATTTTTTGCCCGGCACTGCCGGAGAAATTTGTCCGATTACATAATATTCCTTGGTGTCAGCATTCAATAGATTCGTTTGCCAGATATATAATTTCGGCTGTGTGCCGTGTGCTTTCTTGTACAAACCGATTCCTTTTCCTCCGTTGCTGAAAATGGAATTAATTCCAATGCCATTATTTAGAGTGGTGCCTCCTTCAATGCGTATTCCGTCGTTATCATTATACGCAATCACATTCATGGAAGTTGGATCGACGCCGATCCAGTTCTGCTGAGCTCCGTCTATGATC
>MFGW01000120.1:3539-3744 GCA_001780385.1 Candidatus Fischerbacteria bacterium RBG_13_37_8
TGTTGCCCAACGGTTTTCCAGCTTTGCTGATCCCGATAAGGTTGCAGGTGATTTTATTCGATGTTCCGCTTTCTATCAAGATTCCGGAATCTCCATTTCCTGAAAGAACATTGCCATACGCTGCCTCTGTTCCTCCAATGGTATTATGATGACTATCCTCATGTAAATGAATCCCGCGATGTAAATTAGGCACTGCTTCCATTCC
>MFGW01000120.1:3764-7644 GCA_001780385.1 Candidatus Fischerbacteria bacterium RBG_13_37_8
TTGCCCGCTATCTGATTCTTGTCGCTTTCTATAATATCGATTCCGTTATGTTTGTTGCCACTGATTACCTGGATCGTTTTTGCCGTTGAACTGTTTGAATCCTCCGTAGTAATGCCTATGATGTTACTGTTTGCTCCACTGTCAAGTTTAATGCCGGAATGCCAGTTCGGTAATTTTGTTTGCCCGTTCGATTTCACACCAATATAATTATAATCAATGCGATTATTTGCTATTTTGCCAATTTTCCCTTTTAGCAGAATACCATTTTTGAAATTCCCTGATATTAAATTGCCTTTTTCTTCATATCCGATTTTATTCTGAGAAGCCGCTATAACTAATTCAATTCCATTTTGGTTTCCCAAATTATCTTCCTGACTGGCATTGGTGCCTATGAAATTACAATAGAGCACATTTTTATTGCCTTCAATTTGTATACCCGGTCCATTAAATTTATAGATAGCCAATCCTTTAATAGTGATTGAATTAGCTTTAATGTACAAGCCTTTGCTGATGCCCGTGCCATTCAATTCCAGGAAAGGTCGTGAGCATCCGCTTAAATCAAACAAAGGTCCTTCGCTGGATTTTTGAGGTCCTGACCAGTTGCTTGCTCCGTACGGCTGTGTCGGTTGCGTGGAACCATCTATAATTGTTCCGTCGTCAGTAAGCGCAGGCAATTCACTCTTGAATTTAAAAATCCAGGCTAACTTAACATCATCATAACCAGGATCACTCGTTGGAACACGAAAAGATATCGTATCAGCTCCTTTCCGGCTGTTCCCCCACTGTATCGCTTCACGCAACGAGCAAGGCTGCGCAGCATCATTCTGACATCCAAATACTTTATCTTCCGTTGTCGTAACGACTATATCGCGATATAGTTCAGCAGGAATTGGCTTTATGTTAGTCAATCCTTTATCCTGGTACGGTTCTGCGGGAATTGGTTTTATAGTTATGCACTTTGCAGATGCCTCCTCCGGATTCTTATAGAATTGCCCGCCGCGGTCGGTGCATTCCGACGGCGGCATCGCAATGAGTTTTCCGTCGACACAGCATCCCCCGGCAGGCGGTTCAGGTCCTCTCGCCTTGCAGTGCCGGCGCGCTTCTTCCATATTTTCAAATATCTGTCCTCCCCGTCTCATGCATTCATGCCCCGGCATCTTCTCTATCTCACCATCCTTACAGCAGAGTATGGCAAATTCTTCCGGAGGCGGCGCCGGTTCAGGATGACACTCCTCTCGCGCAAAACGCTCTTCTTCAAAAAAACGTCCTTCTATCTCATGACATTTTTCCGCCGGCATTACCATTAAACGACCATCCTTGCAGCAATGTCCTGCGCGTTCTAACATTTTTTCACCGAAGCAGAATTTTTCTGCTTCTGCCGGATTAAGAAAAAATATTCCTCCCCTCCGTTTACATTCTTCTTCTGCAACCGGAAACAGTTCTCGTTCCCGGCAGCATAAACCTTCGCGCGATCGTTCCTGCATTTCCTGCGGTGGTTTATCGGGCGGCTGAGGCGGTTGCGGCAGTGGTTGCTGTCTCATCTCTTGCTGGGCACGCTTACACTCCGCATTCAGCATGATATCCTTGATCTCATTGTTGCGGCTGTTCGATTCATGTACATTTCCCTCTGTATTCACACTTACCGTTGCTTTCACCGTTTTTTCAATCTTTATTTTCGTGTTATAGCTTACAGCCCCGCTCGGATTCTTTAAACTCCCTTTTGGATCAACCGGTGTGTGTTTCGTAACTCTCGAAGAACTCAACGAAAATGTCTCATAATTATTTTCATATTCAAGTGCTACTATGCATTCCGCATATTCACCATCTGGTATCTTGCCTCCATTATTCCGGATTGTAAAATTAATACTGCACTCATTATCCACCCATACCCGTTCAACAACTAAATCCGGCAATGCCCGCTCGTTGACTTGAGCCTGTGCACACCTCACAGCATTGTCGCACAAGCTTGTTGCTATAAAGACAAGTAACACCATGAAATAACTCAAAAAACTATTATTCAATCTCATTAATAGCCTCCTACTTGACTATTGCATTATTTTATTCGAGAACATAAATAATTTCAATACACGCTATTGCAACTATTCACCCTTTTCCCAAAAAAAATGAACCACTGAGAGCACAGTGTTCTTTGTGGTTTTATTGGAAAACGGTGAATAGTTGCTTGTCGCGATATTGAATTTTTAATATATTTTAGCTATTATTTAATATCTGGAGTAATTGAGAGTATTTTGCCTCGTGGCAAAGACTCAGGACCGAAAATATGTGGGTATTAACGATCTCTTCATCTTATGAAGAAAAGCAAGTCGAAGTAACAAGCGCCAACTTCATCATCGGACGAAATATAAATACTGCTCACATAATCGTGGCAGATAAGAAAGTGTCAGGGCGGCATCTGCAAGTATTTCAACAGGATGACAGGTGGTATGTAAAGGATCTTGGCAGCACGAATGGAACATATTTCAGAAATAACAAGGTCAAGGACGTGATTGAATGGCCGTATGGTGAGTCCATAACTATCGGTAATACAACGCTTCAGCTCAAATACATCGATGAAGCACTACCTCATGTTCAAGTGTCAGAGCAACCAAAAGAACAACCGCTTATTGTGCAAAGCACTGCGAAGCAAAATAGCAGTACGCTTCTGCGAAAAATACTATTGGGATGCGGTCTGTTTGCTGCCCTCATCCTTGTAAGTATTATTGTCCTGGGAATCCGGAGCTGGTATGTGAGGAATCAGCTTGCCAAATCCAATCAAACACAAAGCTATGACAATGACAGTTCCGGTGCAATTGATTCGGATCACGGCAGTCAAAACCAGGTTGAAGACGAGGATAGCATTTCATATGCGGATGTCAAAGAACTTGCACCGCTTATTAAAGTAAATGAAGAAATCAGGCAACAAGCAGAAGAAACATTATCATCGTACAGCACAAAACTATGGCTCATCGAATATAAATACCCCGGTGATGATAAGACTTTACATGCAATATATGAAGACTCCACGGGAAGGTTTTTTGAAATTCAGCTTGAATGGGATCCGAATCTGCAAATGGTTAATGTTGCCGATGTTTCAATTTATGAATTAGGGAATGATAAAACAATACTTCTCTACCTGTTCGGTGAAACGGATAAAAACTTCAAAAGACCGGAAAAAGAAACCCCCGAATCAAAACAGAATTCTAAAGAATCCGAATATGATTCTTCTCCTTCGCTTATACAAAATAAAGAAGACTAAGGAAAAAAAGTATGCTTGCTTCTCGCAAAATGAAGGTATGGACAGCGCTCCTTACCGTTCTGCTCATTACGGTGCTTTGGTCACAAAGCCCGCCGGAATTTAAAAAAGAAAACCGTTCAGAAATTATTGCATTTCTTCTGAAAGATATTACTGAAAACACCGGTGGAACAACTGCCATGTCAGATTCCGGGAGCGGCAAAATTACCTCAGATATGGATGTTACCTGCAAACTGGTGCTGGAACGACCGGATAGCACAATAGATAATGATTTAGCTCCGCGATTTATGGAAACTGCCAAACGTCTTTATCCTAACTGCGATTTTAAAATGGATAAATTTGGTTCCGTAGAATCAAAAATCCTGGATACTGCCGTGCATGATGCGCGCAATGCTGTTCCAGATTTTCGCACTGCGCTGCCGCTGGAACAATTTAAAGTGAAATACATACAGGCGCTTGAAAAAAAATCTAACAATCCGGAAGCATATTTCACCAGCGGCGGCAACAAGAAACAGGTAGAATTTCGCATGCAGACAAAGAGCCGATTACGCGTGTTCAAGAAAGATAAGAAAACGGGTGCTATCAGTGATGATACAGTCGTGCTCGACCGCAGTAAAACAAAGGAAT
>MFGW01000120.1:7813-7935 GCA_001780385.1 Candidatus Fischerbacteria bacterium RBG_13_37_8
AGAATTCAAGAGTCTCTCGCTGGAATTGCAGCACAGTTTGATTACCGCTCAGGCTGGACGGCGCCTGCAGGATCTGTTGAATCCTCGCGTTAGTATGGGGGATATTTATGATCATGCACAGG
>MFGW01000120.1:7980-9794 GCA_001780385.1 Candidatus Fischerbacteria bacterium RBG_13_37_8
AACGTCAAAAACAATACATCAACCTCGCGAAAAAAGAACGCCCGGACCTGGTAGAAAAATTGAAATTCAGCGCCGCTGGTGAAATGGCAACCGTGTTCAAAGTGCTTGGGGAGAATATCAGGACACCCGGTGCCGAGTTGCTTAAGAAACAAATTCTTAATTCGGTGCCTGAATCACAGAAGTATTATGTTGAAAAGCAGATGAAGCTTGCGCGGGCATATCTGTATGATCCGTACCAACGTCTTAAGAATGTTCGCGAGGTACTCAATGAAATTAAAGCAGAGCGAAAACTGGATGGGCGGTATCTTGCGGAAGCAAGAAAGCAGCGAGAAGGTGGATTAACCTTCAGAAAAATATGGGCACTCGGTGAATCAGCACAAGCAGGATACAACAAGGTTATGGAGGAATGGACATCTCTCAAGAGTAAACTTCAATTTGATCCAACAGCAGAAAAAATGGCAACGACGCTGGAGCGACTGGACAACGTTGATTCAATGCTGAATCTCATAAAAACCTACCAGGATTCAGAAGGAAATCTGGAAGCAATGAAATTCGTTCTCTACAATGAAGTGGCATCAAGAAAAATACCGGGGTATAATTATTACACAATGTATAAGCAATGGAAAAGCGGCGATGAACAGGCACAAGCCGAGGTACAAAAAGCACTCACATTCCAGGGATTAACGATGTTGCCGGGGGGAGCGTTGGCAAAAGGCTTCAAGCTGAGTGTCGATATTGCCGTGAAGGGACTTCAGATAACCCTCGGTCATCAATTCCAGAATATGGGCAAGGAAAAAGTACAACGCATGATCGAAGGAACAAATGCAAGAGATTCCATTCTCTATGATGTGGATGGCAACACTACGGAGGAAAAAAGAAAAAACCTGTTTCAGTATTGGAAAAAGAAACTCAACCTGGAAACCGCACTCGCGAAACTTGCAAATCAGAAAAAATTATACGAACAATGTTCACCGGAAGAGCGTGCATCGGTCACTGCACAAGAAAAATTGCAGCATAGTATAGATACATTTTATAAACTTGCGCAGATGAAAATCGATGGCGAGATCAATACCATTCTTGCGGAAAGGCAGGCTGCTGGCACCGTAATTACGGGCAGTAAAGATATGCTGACTAATATACTTTCTGCCGATTTTTTCAATGGGATGCAGGAAGAAATCAATGTGCAGAACATGAAAAAAATCGATCAGGATGCCTCGGAATCAAAGAATGTCCTTGAACAGATGGATGAGTGCATGTATGCGTTTTTCAGCCAGTACATAGACAAGGAAATCGAGCGCAGTCTCGATGCCGGGGAACAGGTTAAAAAGCAGGTTCAGGGCGCCTGGAAAATAATGTTTGCCGCGATTGAAGATAACGGCACAGAAGTAATCGTGGCTCCGCAGGCAGTACCGCCACGTGCTCCCTCCGATGATGATCGAAAGTCACTCCATGAATTGAAAATTGTCAGTGCGACAGCCAGCCCGATTCCTGTAAGTGTACGAACAGGGCGCGGTATGCGTGTAACAGTAAATTTACAACTCACCAATAAAACAACAGGGAAAAAACTTACTGAACGAGCATACACCTTTGATAAAATACAGGAAGATGCCACTGCTAATGTGGAACGCACATACTGGGATGCGGAAAAAACTAAATTACGCAGTGAATTTCAATATATAATGGACAGAAATTATAAAATCAGGGAAGGATTTGAGCGGCGTTATTATGAGAGTGGTGATCTTGAATATGAAGCTACACGAAAAAATGATCAACTGCACGGGACATTTACGCGTTATTGGGCTAATGTGAAAAAG
>MFGW01000120.1:9803-20023 GCA_001780385.1 Candidatus Fischerbacteria bacterium RBG_13_37_8
GTGACTTATAAGGATGGTAACAGAGAAGGTACATATGTAAGCTGGTGGTCAAAAGGTGCGGAACGATCCCGCGGTTCCTACCGGAAAAATCTTAAAGTCGGTAACTGGATATACCACTTCTCAGATGGAACAAAAGAAGCTGAAGGATCATATCACGATAAAATACCCTACATTATTAGTTTACCATATCAGCATTCCGATACGAACGAAGCTGATTATGGTCTTCATTCCAATATTGGTAATAAAGTCGGCAAGTGGATATATTACTTTGATTCTGAGGCGCCCAATGTAATAATGAAGGTAGGACATTATAATGAAAAAGGCAACGAAATCGGTACCTGGACTGAATATAATCCTGATGGTTCGATAAAAAAACAAACTGCTTATGATTCCGAATGAAGAAGAATCTCCTCTTACGGTCGGGACGAAAAGGATAATCCGGTATGATACTTATGTACATTCGGAATGAGAAAGCAACGCTAAAATAAAATTTTTCCAGTTACTTTGAACGTTTCATTGTTTTACAAATGTTCAGTCCTGCTCATTCTTTCGCGTATAGATTATTTCCATTGTTTTTATTTCTTCGCCGGCTTCAGAAATTTGATATATCTCAGATACATATTTATTCTGGTCAATGATTGTGATAATTTCTTTGACTTTCATTTTTTTCTTTTCGATGTAGTCATTCCAATCGCCGGTGTATGAGCATATTTTACCAGATTTCTCACAGGCGCCTTCCATCAGGTTGAAACTCGTTCCAAGACTGTCAATGCAAAATGTGCGGTACACTTTCTTCAAAGTATCATATCCGGTGATGTTCATTCCATCAAAAAAAGTATTTGCATAGGATCCATTAAATTTTTGTAAAAGATAACGTCCACCAAGAATAAGGCTGTTGGATGAAGCTCCGGAAGATGTGAATGGTGGTTTATCAAGTTCATACCATATTTTTATGTCCACATTCCATTCGCCGGCAAAGTATTCAAGTGCTTTATGTTCCT
The DNA here is from genome assembly GCA_001780385.1 of Candidatus Fischerbacteria bacterium RBG_13_37_8. Classification (GTDB taxonomy): domain Bacteria; phylum Acidobacteriota; class HRBIN11; order MFGW01; family MFGW01; genus MFGW01. Next base: position 10,805 of record MFGW01000120.1, read on the forward strand.
CGACGGGAATAGTATTTTTTTGCCAGATTTCCATCATGGTTGCTATTTCATCAGCAACCGTTAGTTGTTGTTCCTGCGCATTTGCAATAAAGCACCCTGAAACGAAAAGCAATAGAAATATTTTGAATGTGTGTAATGATTTTTTCATAAATAATAAACTCCTAAATTAAAATGAAATAAAAATGCCTTTGTCCGGAGATAATAGTTCTACCCTGAATAGAAGTATTTCTTGTGCAAATCTTCGGCACCATGGAACAGGGTCTGTTTTTGCTATGTTCTCCAGTTCCTTATTCAATCCTGGTCTCGGATAATGCAACAACATTTGTAACATGGCAAGGCGAACGGGCGCATACGAATCAGCAAGTGCTTCGCGAATTAACTCGTCATTCCATATTGCATAAGTAGCCCCAATATTATGTACAAGAGCAAATCGTTCATATGCAGAGTATGTCTTAAACGATTCGAGCAGAGCATGTTGTGCTGTTTGTTTCTGCTCAGTTGACCAGTTTAGTATTGAAAGTGGAGAGACCTGTTTCCGGAATATATAATGCTCAAGATCATAATCAAAAGCCGGGAGCTCCATTATTTTGCGTTCACTTTGCAGTTCCGGATTGCGCACAACCTGGTCTATGCCGCCCAAGCTAAGAGCACCAAGCCAGGTAATCATGTTCACTCTATCTTTACCTCTTGAAATAGTGACGGTGAGTGCGCGTTGATCCCCCATGGAGGCAAGCATATTAAATACATTGGGACCTATTCTGTCAGCGTTTTGCACAATAGTATCTCTGCACCATTCGGTGTTGGTCGCCTGCAGCGCATTAAGCCATACACGCTGTTCTGCCGGATCCGGATTCTGCGGCATTGATAGTCCATTCTGCATCTCATAATGACGTGCTGCAAGTTTTAATGCAGGTTCGCAGTGGGAAGTCTGTGAATACCTGCAAGCTTCAATAATGATTGTTCTGAAAAAATCTCCATTCAAATCAAACTGGTTGATTAAGCTCATTGCCTTTTCAGGAGATTGCTGTAGTAATAAAGCAATAATTTTTATGATGTATTGTTTGATGTTGTGAGAATTCGAATCCCATATCTTCTGCGTTGATAATTGCGAAATCCAATCATCAGCTTTTTGACGAAGCGCTTCATAGTCTTTATCCTGTGCGTATCGTTCCAGAATTATAGTGAAATTTCTTGGTTCTGCATGAGCAGATTTTTCTTCCTCGAATCGATGCTTTAATTGAAGGAAGGTTTCCTTATCTCCGGATTCTGAAAGCATAAAAAGTATCATATCATGCATAATGCTACCTTCTTTAAAATAGGGAAGCAATCCTTTTAGTAAAGGCACAGATGGGTATCTTTTATAAATCCATGAGAACAGTATTGCATCTTCGGAAATTCTATCCAGGAATGAGGTGAACCGGGAATGAGCTTCTTTGCTTTTCATAAATCCATAGGTATAGGACAGATCAGTTGAAGAAGGAGCCCAGATTATCCAATCGAGCAGTTTATCTTCATATTGTTGAAGGTAGCCTGCAACAGGTTCGTTGTCAGGATTGAAATGCTGAAAGTAGTTAGAAGGAGAGCAACCTTCACATTTGAATCTGTTGAACGAGCACGGTAATATGACACGAGGAAATAAGTCAAGTGCTCCCATTATACATTGCACAAGTTCGCCTCTGTCTCTTTGTTTCATAAGCTGAAGGCGCTTGATTACATCATTTCTTTTTTTTCCGAGGAGGTGTTTTCCCAGGGAGCGTGCTGCGTTCTTTCGTATCATTTGACAGAGTCTTTCTTCCTGGGAAGTGCCGGCACCGCATTGGTACCTGGCTATGCTCATTAATTCCTCATTGCCGGTTGTCGTATCACGTTTCCCCAAGATATCTATCCATATGAGCATAAAATCCGTGGCGTCCCAATTTTTTGCTTTTTTCATCCACGCAAGCACCTCTGCATCGCTAAAGACTGAAGCACCTGCTGAAATTGCATTAAATAAGGAATGGAACTTACTTGAATTTTCAACTGTACCATTTTCCTTTATGTAATCTACCCAGGCAGGATCATTCAGTAAATTCCGGACAATGCCGCGTGCCAGATCAGGACGCAAAGTGGAAAGACTCGCTATTTTTTGCTGGTCCAGCAAACCGGCTGTTCGTGCATAATCCATGGCATTTCGCTCATCGGCAATTTTCAATAACGAAGATTGATGCAATCCTAATGCTGTCGCATAGCGTTTAAGATATGAATATGATTCAGGATCTCCCATCCGGTAAAGAGTCCATGCTGCTCCTGCCAATAAAGAAGAGGCAGGAGCTTCATCCAAGATACGATGATAAGCACTGATGATTCTGGCATCATAAATTCCATAGAGTGCCTTTGTCGCATTCTGTATTAAATGATACGCAAATACTTCACGTTCCGTTTTTTGGCTTTCATTTTTTATAGCAATGTCTGCTGGATTTATTTTGTTTAGTTGTTCAAGCCATACGTCAACTAACTTCAAGCGTTCTTCATATGGTAATTTCACAGCCCATGATGCAAATGTATCATAATAATTATCAAGATGGTTTGCCACAAACGTCCAGAATGCCATATCGAGTTTATGCTGGATGAGTTCATAATTAATTGCCTGAGCCATTCTACGAAGCTTATGCTCCGGATGAGCGAGAATAAATTGAAGCAATAATTCATTCCCTTCTTTCGATGATGTCAAGTTTCTTAGAACGGGAACAATGAGCAGATCTTCAAGCCGTTTATCATCGAAGTCATCGAATCGCATATGATATGACGTTTTCATCCACGGTATTTTCCGCGCTATTTCCATCAGAAGCGAATACCTATGTTTCTGGATGATCTCATGAATTGACCGGCCTTTCACGGCTCCGGTCTCATTGTTATCATCAGCCAGCAGTGAAGCAATACCTTGATTATTTCCAAGCAACGCAAATTGCCGGGCATTCATACCGTCAGTTGTTTGTGCATTGACATGTGCGCCTGAATGAATGAGCAATGTAACTACCTGTTCATTTCCGCAAAGAGATGCCCACATTAACGGAATAATACCGAGCGTTTTTGTTCTCGCGTCTGCTTCAGCGCCGTTAGTTAATAGAAATTTAACGATATTGAGCCGTTTCGCTTCATCTACGGGGATTATATATTCCTGCTCACTTTTATATGTCAGCGCCTCTCCGATGTGTTGTTCGAGGAGGTGAAAAAGATAGCGACTTCCTTTATAAACAGCCCAATGCAGAGCTGTCCATCCTTCATTATCCATTTCGTTAACGTATGCTTTTCGTTGAAGCAGGAGTTCGGTGAACTCATCGTGTCCGTGCAATGCTGCGACCATTAATGCCGTTCTGCCTGTCAATGTATCTTTTAAATCAGGATCTGCTTCATGCAGCAATAACTCCATCGCAATATCGATGTCACCTCTTTTTGCCGCCAGCATAAGTGCCGTTACTCCTTCATTATCCTGCACATTCGATTCAGCGTCTGCCTCCAGTAATATTTTAACAGCTTCCGTTCTTTCATGGACAACAGCTTTCATTAATGCAGTTTGTTGAATGTTGTCTGTTACATTCGGATCCATGCCTGCTTTCAGAAGCATCATTACTATTTCAGTACATCCATATCCCGCTGCATTCATCAATGCAGTTTCTCCACTCATGCCAGTTTCATTTAAATTCGCGCCTGCTTCGATGAGCATTCGAACGATCCTGGTTTTGCAGGGTAACTCCATCGTTGATGCAATTATCATGCTTGTGCCATCTACGTCCTTTTCATGAGCAGACGCACCATTTTTTAGTAAAAGCTCCACTATATCACTAAATCCTCCCTTGACCGCCCACATTAAAGCAGTGCTCTCACCATAATCTCCCTTGACATTTATATCGGCTCCTACGTTCAGTAATTCATACGCAATCATGTAATATCCACGTTTTGCAGCTTCAAGCAATGCAGTCCAGTTATGTATGTCGTTTTTATTAACATTTGCGCCGGCTTTTAGGAGTGTTCTCACAATTTCGGTATGTCCGCCAGCCGCAGCTTCTATTAGCACTGTTCTTTCCGAATGGATGGAGGTGTCCGAAGATATGCCTGCCTGCAGAAATAGTTTGACAATATGAAGTTTTCCATCCATGACCGCTTTCATGAATTCTTCATTGCTGAAGGTAACATTCATTCGCACTAATTGATCGCGTGCTGCTTGTTGATAAGCATCAGTATCTACAGCAATTACTTTAACTTGAAACAACAGGACGAGCGACAGAATTACAATTACAGTTTTTATTGTTGTTAATGCTTTGGTAATTTTTGCGCTTGAAACAGTTAAATCGCAAAAACATTTTCTCATCCGTATCATTTCTCCTCCTTATTATTATATTACATTATGCAATTAAACTAAATGGGCATAAATAGTTATCTTACTTTTAGTTGAATTTGCCCAATTTCTTCTCTATAATCTTCCTGTAATGAAAATTGTTTTTTTCGTTTTATTTATTACTATGCGACAGCAGCTAAGCAGTACCAAAGGATTGCAATACTGTGACAGGCAGCCGCAAGAAAAGGAACCGCAACATGATAAGTCAATTTGATGCTGACACTTTTACAGGAGAGCAAAGATTCACTTACGTCGGGACGGGTTCGCTCGGCGCTAAAGCACAAGGCCTTGCTCATATCAAGCAACTCATAGAAAATAACTTTACTCCTTCATTTCAACCTGGCATACAAATTGACATTCCGCTCATGACTGTGCTTGCTACAGGACATTTCGACCTCTTTATGAAGCAGAATAATCTGTATGCTAAAATTTCTTCACCACTTGATGACGGACAGATCGTTCATCTTTTTCGAAATGCACAACTTCCCGCTCAATTGATAAATGACCTTCGTTCTTTTATTACTCAGATTAATGGACCTCTTGCTGTCCGGTCTTCGAGTTTGCTTGAAGATACGATGTCTGAACCATTTGCAGGTGTATATGCGACTAAGATGATCCCGAATAATCAACCGGATGTGGAGGAACGTCTCCAGTCTGTTTGTGAGGCAATAAAATATATCTATGCTTCGACTTTTTTCAAACAGGCAAAGTATTATCGTGAAGCTACCGGTCATTCTATCCAGGAAGAAAAAATGGCAGTCATCATTCAGAAAGTGATTGGACGTTGTAATAATAGCCGTTTTTATCCACATTTATCCGGAATAGCACGTTCATTCAATTTTTATCCAGTAGGACTTGCGCGTCCTGAAGATGGCATAGTGGAAATTGCACTCGGATTAGGTAAAATCATCGTGGAGGATGGTGTTGCGTGGGCTTTTTCCCCTGCATATCCTCATGCGAATCCGCCTTATAATACGCCACGTGATCTGTTGAAACAGAGCCAGAATTATTTCTGGGCAATTGATATGAAAGAATCTACATCTTTTCCGGACAAAGTCTCGGAAAAGATCAGGCACAAAGGCACAAAGGCACAAAGGCACAAAGTGAAAAATGAAAAATTGTCATTTAAGACAAACATGTTGGTTCTAAAAATGAATGAAGAGCCTATGAGGAACCAAGAGATAAATAACTTAACTTATTTGAAGAAATTTGCATTGGCTGATGCGGAACAAGATGGTATGCTTTCACTTGCCGCTTCCACATATAAAGCTGAAGATGATAGGTTTGTCATGGGGATAATCGAGCCCGGACCGAGAATAATAGATTTTGCGCGCATATTAAAAACAGACCAGATTCCGCTTGCAGAATTGCTCAAGACACTTCTCCGCTCATGTGAAGAGTCACTTGGGAGGATGGTAGAGATCGAGTTTGCCATGACATTTCCACGGGCTGATGAACATAGTGCACATTTTGGTTTTTTACAAGTAAGGCCTATGATGGTTTCACGTGCTTTGGTCGAGGTAAGAGCCGAGGAACTAATGCAGGCTGATGTACTTGTAGCTTCTGAATCAACACTCGGCAATGGCGCGGACACATCTATACGCGATATCGTATATGTGAAGCCGCAAAATTTTGATGTGAAGCATACGCCTGCTATAGGACGGGAGATTGAAGTGTTAAACCAGAAGCTGCTGACTGCTAAATGTCCGTATATTCTCATAGGTTTTGGACGGTGGGGAAGTACTGATTCTTCAGCAGGCATTCCGGTTAATTTCGGACACATATCAGGAGCACGTGTTATTGTTGAAGCGACTCTCCCGAATATTAATTTTATTCCCAGCCAGGGCTCGCACTTTTTTCACAATATTACCAGTTTTAAAATCCTCTATTTTCCTGTTAGTCATACCGGCAAGCTTACTATAGATTGGGCATGGCTCGATCAACAACAAGCTGTTTATGAAACTGATTTCATCAGACATCTTCAGCTTTCCGCGCCGCTTCACGTCAAGGTAGATGGCCGCACACGTCGCGGGATAATTCTTAAAGAATAAATAGATCATTTTGTTTTTTCATATATTCTGATCCATTTTTTGATGGCCGCGGTAAGTTCCTGAACGAGAGAGCTGCCTGTGCCATGGATTGGGCGAAGTTCTTCTGCCAGCTCGGTGTGGCCTTTTCTATCCAGCCAGGAGGAGATAATATCATTATCGGAATAAGGTGCCAGTATCTCCGGCGGGATTACCTGTAGCATGTCCAATAATTGCCGCAGTGTAAACACTTTGATATCGCCTACTATAAGCGGAGTGTGATGCATGCGCTGCATCTCGTGTTTCAATGCCGTACGCAGGACAGTGATCATTTTTTTGCCACGGTGTTTTTGCGGTCGTAATTCGTCACCAAGTTCCCGGAGGCTGTGCATGTAGAACCAGGTTGAGAATTTGTCTTTTTCACCGTATGTTTTCATTATTAAGCGTAATCTCTCAGCATCTGGGTTCTCGCTTTCTGCCTGCAGTAATAGATTATATATATCATGCAGGTTTTTCAGTCTGTGTAATACTTTACCATGCTCATCGTGAATAACAAAATCACCCATGCCGGTAAAATCATGGATATAATTGCGCAGCATTTCCAGACTGCCCGGATCGCCCTTCGGCAGGACAAATTCTGCCGGTGCAAGTTCGGCAGCTTCTTTCGCTTTCGATGCGATGATAATAGGAATGCGTGCGTAATATTTATTGACGAGGCGGATAAGGTCTTTTCCGGCATCGCAATTAAGCTCCTCACCTCTGGGAAAAAAAATATCCGTGATCAAACAAATGACTTTATCACCGAAACCGCAGGCATGATAATTTTTGCTGATGGCGTTTTCATCCTCGGCACCGAATAAAAACCGGATCGCTTCTTCGTAAGTGCGTGTTATTTTCACGCATGCACGTTGTCCAATAATGGTGTAAAGTGTGGGGAGAAACTGCGAGGGCCAGCTTGGCTCATCATCAACGATAAGAACAATAAAACGGCGTGAATCTGAATGTTTCTCGATGTTGAGATAATCCTCGGCAGCTCTTACTATTGAAGTAATGATATGGTCGGGAGTTAATTCATACCTGTCGACAGCAAACACAAGATCAGCGAGAACAGTGTTGGGGAATTCTTTTGCAGCTACGGTAGGCGGTGCACAGTGAATGAGCTTATGGTACGATACAAGAACTATCACGAGATTGGAATTATTGCGACGAATTTTATCTGCATCAATAAGGTTTATGGCTACATCATCAAGAATTAAGACACTGGCTCTATCGGAACTTAGGGCGGATACTGCCAGCGGATTGACAAGCACAGTAACATCCGTCCACGGCATTTGCGCTTGAACGGTGCGGTGTGATTGTCGCACTGCCTCATCAGCTGAAAAAATTATCACCTGCTCCATTTTGACAGGATTGATTATACGCGGAATAAAAGGATACTCCTTTTGTGAGCGACCGGCATGAGGTTGAGAATTGCTCTTTTTTTTCATTTGACTTGCTCTTTTTCCGCAATGACGACACAACGCTGATTGACTGAATCAGCATAAATGGTCACCGGTTTTGGAAAGGATAATAAATACAGTGGCTCATTCGTATCGGGAGGCGAGAAAAACCATGCATCGAGTTTATCCTGCATGGGCGAGATATATCCATAAAAAATGTTATTACTCATGATATTAGTGAGGAAATGAGTCCCCTGCGTGCCGTACATTCTTGCCTGCATTCTTTTTTGATCCTCGTCAAAACCACCCTGTATCATATAAAGGAAATGACTGCCGTAGATACCGCCGGTTTGACAATCCTCTTCCGGCAACGGTTCCGCACGCCCAGCTATATCCACTCCATATTCAAATATTGCGACTGCCTGATTGACATCCTTATAATCTACATTTATGCCCCAATCGCGGTTGGTGCTGCCAAGCCTGCCCGGAATTATCGCCATGTAGCTTTCGCCTTTTTCACGCATGCGGTGATTTATCTCCGCAATTTTTTCCCGTACTGTATCGTGACGGTCTTTTGAATAAAGAAAAGGTGATACTACCAGGGCATATTTGATATCTCTTTTTATGCCATGTCCCTGTAAATTACCGAGTGAGATATATACATGTTCAGCTTGCCCCGGAATAGCTATTGCTTCATAACTTATTTCAGGAAGAAGCGTGAGTTGAACAACATGAAAAATACCATCTTCATACGGTTTTTTTCTGAAATCAATATTAAATACGAATTCGATCTGGAAATGCGATGCTATCTTTGCAGAGATCGTCTCCATTATTTTTTCGAGACCTGTTTTAAATCCGAAATGATTGTGCTGTACCAGTTCCTCGATAGTGATGATTTGATTCTTGAGACCGAGTAATTTTATCTTATGAAAATTTGCCAGGCGCACGTGCAATTTCGACATAGTTTCTAATTCTTCACCGCGAAGATCTTTATTCTTTGACATGTCGAGCGCATAAAAATATTTCTGACCAGCGCCTATTCGCATGTATTTCAAAGGCAGCGGATTGCTGATAGTTGCCATTGAAATAACAGGGAAATCATCCAGCACCGTCGCATATCCATGCCCAAATGCAATGCGTGCAAATCCTTCCTTCGGATTCTGTGTTTTTAAAGCATGCGGGAAGAATGAATTCGCAACACCGGATATATACGGGTAATAGAAGAGCCCTGCGAGTGTATCATCATAGATCCCCGGTATTGGATTGATAACGATTGCCATTTTTTCCCGCTCACCCGATTCCTGCTTGCGGATAAAATGATCATAGATAGAACATATTGCTGAACGGAATTGATTAAAACGCACGGAGCGCTCCGGAT
>MFGW01000120.1:20445-22839 GCA_001780385.1 Candidatus Fischerbacteria bacterium RBG_13_37_8
AGACGCCATTTTTAGCAAGCATCTGCAAATTTCTGCTGGAATCCGTAATGATAAGAAAATTTAATGCTTGTGCGCCAGCCATGCCTGTCTGGTACAATGCCTGTTCTTCCAGCATGCGAACAAGCTTTAGCTGTGTTGTAAACGGGAGCTCAGAAATTTCTTTCATATACAGAGTCCCACCATCAAGATATTGCAAGAACCCCGTTAGCGAGACGGTTTTATCCAGCACATTCTCATCGGTGTACCCAAAATAATAACGGTCAAAATATTCTTCCGGGATACTTCCGCAATCAATAGAGGCAAAAGGAGTGCCGGCTCTTGAACTGGTAAAATGAATAGCTTTGGCGATAAGCCCTTTACCGGTACCACTTTCACCCATGATATGAACCGCTACCATGGATGCAACTGCTTTAGAAATAGCTTTAATAACATTCTGCATTGCTTTGGAATTTCCCACCATATCGAGTAATTGAACCGGTGAATGTTCAATTTTTTCACTGGTGAACTGACGAATGTTTAGCTTTTCCATGACATGATTCACAGCAGTAAGAAGTTCTTCTACTGTGAATGGTTTGGAGAGGTATTCTTGTGCACCGGATTTGACTGCTGCAACGGCTCCTTCCACACTTGGGTAACCGGTAATCATCATAACTTCCGTATCTTTCAGATTTGCTTTTATATGCCGCACCAGGTCCAGTCCGGAAACACCGGGCATCTTAAGATCAGTAATGACAAGATCAATACCGACAGAATCCATGATTCTTAGCGCTTCCGCTACATTACTTGCGGTGAGAACACTGTATCCATGCGCAGTAAGATTCCGTTGTAAAAGCTCGCGTGTATCAGCAGAATCATCAACAATAAGAAGTCGTCCTTTAGGACTTGCAGTAATCATATGTAATAAGCCTCCGGGATTAACTCCTATGAATTTTGCGCATTTTCAATCGGGAGACAGACTTCAAAAATTGAGCCACGGCTAAGTTCACTCTTTATATTAATTGTGCCACCATGCGCCATCACAATTCCATGAACTACGGATAATCCTAATCCTGTTCCTTTTCCAACATCTTTCGTGGTAAAAAAAGGCATGAAGAGCTGTTTTTGTACTTCAGGACTCATGCCTATCCCCGTATCTTCTACACTAAAACATACCCTGTCTTCACAGGAATGCGTTCGTAATGTCAACTTGCCACCATGCGGCATTGCCTGTATTGCATTTACAACAAGGTTTACCAATGCCTGGTGAATTTGAGACGGATCTGCCAAAACCTGCGGGAGATTATCTTCTAATTTGCGAATAATTACAATGCCTTCTTTGGCACACCTCGATTCCAAAAAATAGAGTCCTTCTTTGATGAGATTGCTCAGGTCGCATTTGACTTTCTTTGTAGGCATTTGTCTGGTAAATATCATGAGTTTACGGATGACTTCGCGTGCATGCAACGCTGCATTTATAATCTTTTCAATATCCTTGCTTGCCTGCTCTGAAAGACTTGGCGATTCCCTGGCAAGCTGTGCAAAACCAAGAATAGCTGCAAGAGGTTCATTTAATTCATGGGCTACACCAGCTGAAAGTTGCCCGAGTGTCGCCAGTCGCTCTGCATGCCGGAGTTGTTCCTGAAGTATGTTCGTTTCTTCCTCTGTCTCCAGGTGATCAACTACAAAACCTACCTGCCGCGCTATTTCATTAATGAGACTGCGTTCTTCTTTTAAAAAAGGTCCTTCATCTAACTCAATTGTTTCTCGCGTATACATTACTTCAACAATTCCACGCTTGATATTATTAATGATAATGTCTGCACTTTGCCGGTAGGGCGTCTCCTGAAATTGTGCAGAAGTGAATGATAAACCGTCCAAAATAATTCGTGATCGTGTTATTTCTGGATATTGCCATCCTGGAGGAAGAAGTTCTACTACTTCTTTTAAGAAATCTTGAATAAGTATGCCGGGTCTGCTTGCTACTTTTGCTATACCATAAAGACAGGTGAGTTCCTTCACCCTCTCACGTAATGCCCATTGTGCTTCATTATGCTCTACCAAACGTCCTATAGTTTCAGCAATAGCATTGATAAGATTACGTTCCTCTTTTAAAAAAGGTCCTTCATCTAATTCCAGCATTTTTTGCGTGTAAAATATTTCTACGATACCCCTGATTTTATCATTTATACATATTTCTGCTGATTGCTTGTAAAGACTTTCTTTAAAATCTTTTGTTATAAAAGAATGCCGGTCCAGCATAATGCGCGCAGAAGTCATATTAGGATACTGCCAGCCAGGCGGGAGAAGTCCCACCGCTTCCCTCAAAAAATCATCAAGAAGTATCCCCGGACGGCTTGCTACTTTCTTAATGCCATAAAGACAGGTCAGCTCCTTAACTCTCTCTCCTAAAGCCCA
>MFGW01000120.1:22875-23139 GCA_001780385.1 Candidatus Fischerbacteria bacterium RBG_13_37_8
TTGAGCTGCTACCTCATAAATCTGGATATCATCCTTTGAATAAAAATCACGCTGTCGACTGCCGAGAAATAACACTCCACGGCTCTTCTCATTCACGGGAATAAGAATAAGGGCAAGCGATAAATATTCACCACCAATAATTACCGTCCGGCTTGTCGGCGTTTCATCAATCGTTTCGTGTAGTAAGATAGGACACGCTGTGTCGCCCGTCCAGAAACTTCGTCCCATGGTAAACGATTGCGTCGAACCAGCAAAACTGCCACT
>MFGW01000121.1:0-185 GCA_001780385.1 Candidatus Fischerbacteria bacterium RBG_13_37_8
GCCCAGCTTTTATCCATCATCCTCTGTACCCCTACGGGCATATCCTTCACTATACCAAACATTTTCATCTGACGATGACCTTGATTCTCTCGAAACACTTTTTACTCCATATAAGGTGTATTGTATCTACTATTATACAATATATTTGTTGCTTGATTCAAGAGCCCTTGCTTTTTGCTTGCATA
>MFGW01000121.1:312-2546 GCA_001780385.1 Candidatus Fischerbacteria bacterium RBG_13_37_8
TAAACCTTTTTGCAGTTTCGCCATTATTAATTTTTTTGTAAAGCAATGAAAGTAAGATCCGGCAGCAATGCACTGACAGGAATATTTAGAGGCAGTGCAATAACATAATTAAGAACGAATAGCAAGGGGAACAGTATTTTTTTCTTTTTTGTATTAATTCTTTTTCGTTCGAGCATGTAGGTAATCAAATTGCATTGTCTGGAAGTGGAGATCAACATATAATTTTCTTTTTTAAGAGCTCGCATGATAGACCAGAAGGTCATTCCGCGTCGACCCATGAGTTCTAAATTGTCAGAGGGGAGACATTTCTTTCGCAAAAGAGCATATTTTTTTGCTGTTTTTGCGGACATCCAGGGGAGTAAAAAAAGATTAGTGACATGTGAATCATAAGGATATAGTATGTTTGGTGTATTGGAAATATATAAAATTCCTTTCTTCTTTAAGACTCTCCACATTTCTTTTAGATAACATGTTCTATCTCCGACAATATGTTCAAGTACTGCGTCGCAAGTAACGATGTCAAAATATGAATCAGGGAAATGCAGATTTGTAGTATCTTCAAGGCAGATAAAAGCAATATCTTCAGCAAGGTTGTGTTCAATGGCTCTTTTTTGAGCAATTTTTATGCTATTTTGAGCGATATCAACGCCATAGATTTTTGCACCTTTCAATGCCAAAGCTACGCTACTTCCGCCAAAACCTGAACCAAATACTAAAACAGAAGTTCCCTTCAGAGGTTTCTCGTATATATATTCAAGCTGTTGCACTGATGAAGTTAGACTCGATTCGACAGCATGTATTTGACCATCTATCCAGGCTTTGTATTGAGACATTGATTTATGCTGGCAATGAGCCTCCTTGCTGTAACTATCATTTTTTTTCATTTTCTATAAAATTAATGTAGTCCTTTGTTGTTGTAACAAAAATAGATTTTCGATTGGAAGATAAGAATTCAAAAAGGTTTTCTAAAATTGTGATTAAGAATTCACTTTCAGTGGAGAGATGAAACCAGAAATAGCAAAGGCGGTTGAATTCAATAGCCCGCTTGATTATTGTGCAATAGCGATAAATGTGATAATCAGTAGACCATTCTTTTCGGAATGCAAGTTCAGATGTGCTGAAGAACTTCCATAATCCATTTTTATCCTGCTGAGGAAAAGTTAAGTAGTTTCCAGAATTATCCCGATATGAATTGAAGCTATATTCTTTCAATAACTTTATATTGCCGATCATATTGGCAGGGTGCACAAATGATGTTATTTGAATACCCCATTCCCTGGCAATTTTGACACATTCATTAATTTCATCTTTGAATACATATTCGGGACAAATACCATCCCTGCAATCAATATGTGAAAAAGTATGGCATGCTATCTCATGCTTTGTATTTGCTCCTAAAATTGATTTAATTAAATCAGGAGCATACCATTGTAAAGCACTTTTCCAATCGGTTGCAGGATCATCATCGAACCAATCTCCGGCATTGAATTCCCAATAATTGTTTCGGTGATAGGGAATGCGTCTAAGATTCTGATGAACTAATGTTTTTTTACGGTGACAGTTGTCCAAGAACAGATGCCCTACAATTGCCCAGGTAAGCGGAATTTTATAATGATCGCATAATTCAAGAATAAGGGGCACATTTTTTCTTGAGGATTGTACATAATTTTCTATTGCTTCCTTTAAATTTGCTATGTTCTTTGCGTACCTCCATGCCCAGGCAAGCTCAAAATCAGTTGAAAGAATAAAAACTGCTTTATATGGTGAAGGAATAAATCGTTTTACGGTTTCATTAGGATAATGTTTTAAGTGAGGATTATTGCCTACAGCAAAATTAATTTTGCTTAGTACAGATTTTATGTATGACATATTAAAGATCTTTTTAGCTTGCCGTATCAAACGTCATATCTGTATTGCTTGAGCCAACCTGAAAAGAAGATAAAGATTGCCAATTTCTCTATGATGTGCACGGAAGCTAAATTTTTCAATAGTATCTACTTGTTGGAAAAACGAAAGAAGTTTCTGCTTATCAAAGACTTCTGCTTTGAGAATTGTTGCTTTAATAAAATTGCGATATTCATTGTTCTTCTTATCCAGATAAGGATCTTTTCTCTGAATTCCGGGCTTGCCTTGTTGAAGAAAAGGAACTTTTTTATGTAAGCCAATATTAAGAACAAACCGGGGAACACGCAATAATTTGTGCAAATAATATGGATTATTTATTTTTAAATGAG
>MFGW01000121.1:2568-3018 GCA_001780385.1 Candidatus Fischerbacteria bacterium RBG_13_37_8
ATCTGAATCAAGCTGCCTTAAAAGATAAAACTGGAGGCGCCGTAATTCTCTGTAGCGCGGGTGATAGCTAAGCAAACTGGCTAAGAATTCTCTATCAGTATAAGGAGAAATAAGTATGAATTTGTTTCTTGTCGCTTCTTTGATAGATAAATTGGCCGCTTGAGCAACGACACTTGTTCTTAATCTTTCAGTGTAAGTTTCTTGATAGCTGACTTTTCCAATGTATCTATCTATTTGAGTGATAATGTCATCAAATGAAAATTCGGATTCAAATTCCCTTTTTAGTATACTGCTTACATATTGTTTATATTCAGATTTTAAGACATTTTTTAACAAATGAACTTTATCAGATTGATATAAAGTGTGATAACTCATTGAAAAAAACATTTCCTTTAGTAGATAGAGAGGAGCTCTGCTCAAATAAAGGTTTTCACCTCCCAATATTTCTCC
>MFGW01000121.1:3053-7941 GCA_001780385.1 Candidatus Fischerbacteria bacterium RBG_13_37_8
TTTTCCACTGTAAATGATAGTAATTAAAATCTTGTTTAATATTTAATGGATTATCACAACGCTGGTAGAATTTTTGAATTCCTTCTATTAGTTTATGGTCCTGCATGCTTTCAATTTCGTGAAGTGAAGGATTACCATATAAGTCAACTAATGCTTTAGCTTTTATCATGTCTGATGAATCTATCGCGCCTGCTGTTTCAGTAAGAATTGTATTTTTATCAGGCCAAACGAAAAATATAAGACGTGTATCAGCACCTCCTGTAAGATTTAAGCAGAATATTAATTCAGATGAATAAAGTCTTTTGAGTGCTTTATGGAATTCATTCCCTACATTTTCTGCAACATAGTCAAGAGAAGTCTCCTTGAAATCTTCATCCGGATAGGTTGCAAAATTTTTAATGGTAATTTTCCCTTTAGCTGTAATTCTAATCTTTGAAGCTGGAGGAAGAGAAAATATGCCTGTTTTTAATGTTTTTCCTGAGAAGATGCCTCCAAGTTTTAAGTATTCACTGATTGCTTTAATGTTCAAACCATTATTCACATGCTTATTTAATAATCGCATACTTGTTGAGAAAAGCAATTGGTTCTTTGTCTGATAATAATATAATGGCTGCAGAGCAAAGAAATCATTGAAAATAATATAATCATCCTTGTTTTTAATAACGCCAATGTAGGCACCATTTGAAAACAACATTGGTATTTCTTCAGGATCGGATTCAAGAATTATTTTGACAAGATATTGATCTGGTGTTCTAAAGAATTCTTCTAAAAATACATTTTTTAAAAAAAAATCACCGAACAAGAGCAAAGATTTTTCCTGCTTATCTATACAAGGTGAATATGGAATAATCGGGTTTCGGGAAAGCATAAAAGAAGCATTGTCATAATGAAATAGTTCTGCATTTTGTATGTTCTCTTTGGTAATGATATCTTTAATAAGGAATTCTGCAGAGTCTCCAATTACTCCGAACAATCCATAAAAATTATCTATATTCATGCTGCTTATCCTTATGCTTTGTTATTTTTTCAAAAAAATTTATATATTTATCTACCATGTAGTCCAAACTGAATTTTTGTTGTACTATTAGAGGGGCATTTTGTTTCATTATTTTTAAAGCATGCGGATTTTTTGCTAAAAATAATAATCTTTCTGCAATTAATTCTGGATTTTTTGCTGGAACCAGAAAACCATTCACCCCCTCTGTGATGATATCAGAACATCCACCCACGTTAGTTAAAATGCAAGGCACACTCATTGCCATAGCTTCTAATGCAGACACAGGTAGTGCTTCCGAGAGTGAAGATAAGATAAATACATCGGATTTTTTCAGCAAAACACGTATATCTTTTACGAAATCAATAAATATCACTTTTGAAATCAAATCAACATTTTTTAAATATTTGATGAATGCATTCTTTTTGTTTATAAGGTCTCTCCCGCAAAAGATTAATCGCCATTTTTCAAAGCTATTATTAAATATTTTGAGAGCTTTTAGTAATGTCATTTGATCCTTTTCTTCTCTAATGTTACCGATATGGATTATAGTAAAATCATTATTTTCGGTGTCATTTTTATTTTGGAAATATTTCACGTCAATTCCATTATGAATACAATGAAATCTTGATAGCGGTATTCCATATTTTTTTGAAAAATAATTCATTTGATTTCGATATATGGTAATTATATTATCTGGACTGGATTTTAAAAGGGTAAAATAAATCGTATTAAAAAACTTATCTTTAATTCTTATCTCTTTGGTGAAATGCAGAGCTAAAACAATTGGATACTTTTTAGATGAAGTGCAAAAAGCTGTTTTAGTAGAAAAATATGAAAATAATCCTTGACACAAAACAATATCAGGATTGATTTCTTTCATAGTTCTTGCTATTTTCAACAAATATGAAGGATCGAATGTGAAACGGCGTATTGCTGTATGAATAGTTATTTTTTCTTTCTTTACCCATTCAAGCGAGGAAAAATCATTTTTTAATATTAACAGCGATGTTTCATGGTTTTTTTCAGCAAATCTATTGGCTAGGAATGCCGTCAATTTTTCAGTGCCTCCAATTGTCATAGTATCGACGATGATCATTATTTTATTCATTGATGAATCAATGCTTCTGTTCTAATGCTTTTTTATAAACATTTATAGTTTGTTCTGCAATTACGTCCCATGAAAAGGGACTTTTCTTACATCTTATCTCCATATTGCTTTTCAATTCATTAAGTTTATGAGAATTAAGCAGCAGTTCAATGATTGCATTAGCAAGAGCTCCAGGATTTCGAGGTGGAACAAGTATTCCTGTTTCATTATGGAGTATTAATTCAGGGATTCCACCTACAGCTGATGCGATTACTGGTTTGTTAAATGCAAAGGCAGTCATTATGACACCACTTTGTGTTGCATCTGTATATGGGCAGATAATGGTTGATGCGCGTTGAATTAATTTAACAAGTTCTTCATTAGAGAGATAGTGGTTTATTATTTCATAAGCAGGATCATTTAAAAGATTATCAACATTGAAATAGTACTTACCTGCTCCAGCAATAATTAATTTAATATCCGGAATAATATTTTTTACAAGTGAAATTGATTCAACAAGATATTCAATTCCCTTATATGGGGAAATTCGACCAAAAAAAAGGAGAGTGTTGTGTTCTTCTAACACATCAAGTTTTTCCCATTTTTTATAAATTTCAAGTGGTCCGTAATAAATTATATTAAGTGAGGATTTTATGCGAGGATGCGCATATGAAGCAATATTTTTTGAGTGCATTATTTTTTGATTTTTAGATAACATCAGCATTTTATTAATTCGTTGAGCCCATTTATTTATTTCCCCACTGTGAGCTTCATAATCATGGATAGTATGCACTTTTGCGATATTCGGAGTAAATAAAGAAATAGGCAATTGCTGAAAATTATTACCGTTAAAGTGAATACAATTGTATTGTTGTTTACGTAATATTTTGCTAAATTTATAGGACATTGCTATGTTTTTAATATTGCTAATTTTGAAATTATCATAAATAAATATTGAATAGTTGAAGCTATTATTTATATATTTTCTTATTTCTGCTGGAATAATGTTCAAGGTCTTTTCATGAGATAAAATTCTTGCTGGGACCGCCAAATGATTAAAATTTATTATGCTTTCTCTGCGATTCTTTTTCGAAAAAACCAGATAAAGATCTATTTCGGTACTTCGAGATATATACTTTAATAGTGTTATTGCCACATCAATATGTCCAAA
The DNA here is from genome assembly GCA_001780385.1 of Candidatus Fischerbacteria bacterium RBG_13_37_8. Taxonomy (GTDB): domain Bacteria; phylum Acidobacteriota; class HRBIN11; order MFGW01; family MFGW01; genus MFGW01. The sequence goes on from MFGW01000121.1 coordinate 6,309, forward strand.
AGAAATAAAAGCTATTTTCATGAACTCATATTGGTTTGATATTTATATTTTTATTTCGTAGAGCTATTTTTCATATGAGATAGGCTGGTATATGTGACAATGTAGTCAAAAACAGAAAATCAGAATTACAAGCACAGTTATTAAACTTTTCACAAAAGATGATATTTGGAGGCCATTTCGCGATAAAGAGAATCAAATACTTTTGCAATATTTTGCCAATCATAATATTTTTTTGCTATTTCCCGGTCTAAGAGCTTGATTTTTCCCCCTTTCATTACTTTTTCTAATTTTGCTCTCCACTTTTTGTAATCATTAATATTTAAAAGACAGCCAGCATTATGATATTCCATTAATTCAGCAACATTGCCAGTCTTTGTTGATACAACAGGAACGTTGCATGCAAGTGCTTGCATTATTGATACAGGTCCTCCTTCTGATATAGAAGTGGATATATAATAATCACAAGCATAATAATAAGAACGTAGAGCATCATCCCTTAAATAGGATATGAATTTTATTTTTCCTTTTTCGATAAGATGGGAGGATATTTTATTTAAATAATCTTCGTAATCTTTTTCTCCATGCCCGGCAATTATGAGAAGAAAATCATTTTTCTCTGAAAGCTCGTTGAATGTAAAAATCATTTTATCAATTTGTTTCAATGGTATTAGGTTAGAGGCAGTAAAAAAAATCATTTTATTATCAGGCAATTTCAATTGCTTTCTTGCTGAAATTCTGTCCCCGGGAAGCCAATAAGAAAAATTACAACCCATGGTAATTTTCATTAATCTATTAGAATAAAGACGCATTAAAGCGTTTGCATTTGTATTATTTTGATAAGTAATTGCATCTATATAATTAATATTTTTCTTCATCCAAAAATAATTACCAATATCATTTATTTTTGAAGGGATGTTTTTTATTAATTTTAGTAATCTTTTATGGGGTAAATATATAGTTCCATGATATGTAGATATTATTGGCTTATTTTTAAAAGAATTAATAATATTCTTGAAAAGAAGCGGATTACCATGCAAGTGAAGGATAAAGTCATTATCTGCAGCTTCAGCCTGTAAGTGAGCTATCATAGAGGGGGAAAATAGTTCTTGTATTGTTTTTAAGCCATACAATTTCTTTTTGTGAGCAGCCGGAAAGAGCTTGTGTGATATGTTGTTTGCCAGAGAATGAACATAAGTTGTGTTAGCTATTAAATCTGGTTGCCAGTATTCGAAGGTGAAATCATCAGTTAATTTAAGCATCTCTTGAGCTAAAACATTTGCCCATTCATATTCCCATAAACCAATCCACTGGTTTTCAGAAATGTCCCAGGATATTTTTGGTCGAGAGTCATTCCAAAATAATTTATATGGAGGAGGCTCAGCAGTAATGGCAATACATTTTATTTTTTTCTTGCTGTGCATGACATATCTTTTCCTCAAATGTGTTGATCTGTCTTATCGATTTTAAAAATGCATATTTCTCCCATTTCAATAAAATATTGCATTTTTAGATTTAAATCTGGTATGTATTTCTTGTAATTATGTACAAAAATATATTTTGAGCATGTAGGATGCTCCGCGGGTTTTGAATAGAAATCATTTTCTCCTTGCCTATAAGTATCAAGGATAATAAT
>MFGW01000121.1:7951-8737 GCA_001780385.1 Candidatus Fischerbacteria bacterium RBG_13_37_8
GCAATCCTGACTACTTCATTTATGCTGTTCACTATTTTGTCGGGAGGAACATGTGTTAATACTGCGCTACAGTATACCGTATGAAAACTATCATTATCAAATGGTAAAGTTTTTATTATATCACCAGTTAATAAATTTACTTTATTATTATTTAGATTTTTCTTGCATTTTTTAATCATCATCTTGGATATATCAATACCTGTAATATGTTCTGCAGGAAATCCTCTTTTTATTAACTCTTTTAAATTCCTTCCAAAGCCACATCCAATTTCAAGAATATTTTCAGGATTTTCTTCTAAAATCAGTTCAATGGCTTTTATGGTGTAATCATGCAAAGTGGTTTGTTGTTCATATTTATCAAAATCTATTGCGTAAATGTTCCAGAATAAAGTTGGCTTGTAACCTGCAATTTTAAGTAATAATTGCCTAAGCCTTTCAAGGTATCTCTTCATTTCAATTTCGAATAGTAATTTAATACCTTCTTTTGATTTTAAATAGTTAAATAACTTTGCAATTCGATTCCGTTTCATTTAGCCTCCAAGGATCTTAAAAGGAGTGTAAGAACTATTAAGATATCTAAAATGCATTTGCATTATAATGTCATTTGAGTGCTGATTATGCTTTTTCTGCAATAACAAAAAGCTGATCCGCGGTGAGCCAGGGAGATACTTTTTTCAACAGGCTACATAAGATAGTACCATTCTTCGTGAGTCCTTCCCATTTATCGGTTTTGCTTTTATGAAAAATTTTGATTTTTTTTGAGAAAATCTTATTTATGTGAATAGC
>MFGW01000121.1:8745-9078 GCA_001780385.1 Candidatus Fischerbacteria bacterium RBG_13_37_8
CTTCTTGTGAGACAGGAAGTACTTTTTTTATTGTAAAGCCCCCGTTTTGCAGATGCGGCAAAAAAGTTTTTTCTGAAAATTCATATTGAAAAAATTCATATTTATAAGCTCCTTTTCCCCGTATCTTTCTGGCAAGATGATTTTTGTTTAAAAATGCTTTGATAAGCCATATAGGTGAATAGAAAAAAATATTTTTATATGGCACAGTGATAAAGAGAAAACCTCCGGATTTCAGAACACGGTACATTTCATTTATAGCTTTTTGAGGACCATCCTGTGAATGTTCAACGACTCCCCATGATAAAATAGCGTCAAATATGTCGTTTTTTATTG
>MFGW01000121.1:9090-12628 GCA_001780385.1 Candidatus Fischerbacteria bacterium RBG_13_37_8
CGTCTCCACCGATAAATTTATGTTCGGGATAGAGTTTTTTGACTGCCGGAAAAGCAGTAATAGCAAAATCGAGTCCTGTGGTACTATAATGTATAGAATCCAAGTAGATGACCCATTGGCCAATGCCGCAACCAGCTTCTAAAATTCGTTTACTTTCAGCTACAAGCCTTGTGATATGTGGAAGAAGAGGGGAATGCTTAACTGAAACCCATTTATCCTGATCAACTAATTCTTCGATTGTATATGGACTATTATTCCAGATTTCTTCCCATTTACTTTTTTGTGAATAATTAGTCAATTTATTATATTTCCTGATAATATGAATTGAATAGTTTTTCGTATATATGAAGAGTATTTTGAGTTATTATTTCCCAGTCGTAATATTGCTGTGCCTTTTCTCTGCATTCGCGATAATGATTCGGATTATTAAATATTTCAGAGATGCAGTAAGTCAGATCTTCTTCATTTCTAGGAATAAGGCCTAGCTTTCTCCAGTCATCTGATGGAAAGTCATTCAAGGTTGTACTGACAATGGGCGTCCCGCATGCTAACGATTCTAACGTAGTAACGTCTATGCCTGCATAGTTAGGTGTAAAAGAGGGCAATACATAAACATCGGCTGCACTGAAAAAAGCAGGGAGTTCGTTATGTTCTAAGTATCCATAGAAACGTGCCCCGGATGATTTTACATCATTATATAGCTCATCTTCAGGGGAACCACCGATGAGAATAAGTTCCAGATCATAGTATGATTTTAGCTCCTGATATGCTTTGAGGATGCAATGTACGCCTTTTAATGAGTAAAACCTTCCTATATAAAGCATTATTTTCTTATGCAGAGGAAGATTTAATTTCTGACGTGAAATTGCTTTATCCTCTGGTTTAAATTGCTCGAAATCTACTCCCATAGTTTGTAGCGATACGCTATAACCTGGAAGTAATTTAGCTAAATATTCCATCTGTCTCTTTCTCAGAACAAAAAAATGATCCACATATTTTAAGGCATTTTTTTCAATGAATTGGGTAAATCTATTTCTTATTTTTCTATTTTCATTATATCTCAATTCAGGGGGAAGATCTCCTTGATTTTGTGCTATTACGGGAATTCGGTTGCACATAAATAAAAGCAAATAGAACAGATTATTAAAAATAGTGTTATGATAAATCAAGACGTCAAAGTCTAAAATCTGTTTTTTTAATTCGCGGATCATTGAAGCTGAAAAATAACCGATATGAGGTATGTACCGTGCAGGAAACAAGCGGCATACTACACCATTTATCTGTGTGACTTCAGGAGAGCTAATTTCTTTTTCGGGTCTCCAATTTTCAATTAAATAGCTATTTTCAGCATATTTCAAAGTGTTGGATGCAATTTGCTGACTCCATCCACTCAAATAATAATATTCATGATCCTTGGGAAAAAAAAATGTATCATACGCTCTATAATAGATATATATAATTTTCCTTTTTTTCATGGTTCGAAATATAGAATTTAATTGCTTTTTAGTTCTGATACTATATAGTCTTTCATTTGAGCAGGATTTATGATGCTTAAAAAGAGTTTAAGATCCTTTTGAGTGAATTCTTTTATCAAAGCAAGAAAACCAATATAAGTTACTGCAGCGATTACTGCCAAGAGCATCAGATGGTACCAACTTATAAATGTGAAATGATACTTAATAATGTACAAAATTGTCCCCATAATTACTGAAGAAAGCATGTGATTCAAGATTTGAAGATTAGGTTTTGAGCCAGTTATTCTGTACGCATAATACCTGAATAATGCTGAACTTATGATAACGGATATCAGCGTAGCTAGAGCAGCTCCTTTTCCTGCCATTCCCAAAAGATTTATACTAAATATTTTCTTGGGTATGAATAATAAGTTTAAAATTATATTCAACCCATAGGTGATGCAGGAAAGCTTTGCGTGAAGTATGACTCGATTGGTACCGACTAATTGAAGTGAATATGGTTGAGTGATTCCATCAATAAGTACAATAATGGATAAAATAATGAGTATATGAGGCGCTTGCACGAACTGAGTTCCAAGAATAATGCGGCAGATAGCATCTGAAAATATGCAGATAAAAATGAGAACCGGAAAAAAAAGAAGAGAAAGATATCTTTCTGCTTTATGTGAAAGATTACAGATACTTTCAATATCATTACTTGCACTGTATGATGAGATTGTGGGAAATAAAAGCCCAGTACTGGCTATAGTAATGAGAGATAGAATATAAGATATGCTTTGCGCACCTGAGTAATACCCCACATCTGCTGATGTGCTGAAAAATTGTATCATTATACGGTCAATATTTTGAGTAATTGTCAGCAATAATCCTATAAACATGACTGGCAATGCAAATTTGATATAGCTTTTAAAGTATTCTCTATCAGGCTTTTTTACTGGATAATTACGGAATAAATAAACCATACAAAAAAGAATAATAATAGCGCTTAATAAATTAGCGCATGAAAGTAAAACAACTCCCATGCCTAAGAGAGCAACTATAATTTTTCCTAAAGCCTCGAATATTTTTCCTAAAAGCATTGGGATATTTTGCTTTGCAGTTTCCTGTCTTGCGTTAAATGAAATATTGATCATCATTGAAAAGTTGCCTATAATTGTGGAAATTAAAATGATATAGAGAACATGCTCATGAGAAGTACTGATAAAGCTTTTATTTTGAACATATTTTGAGATAAATATTGTGCTCAAAATGATTACTGCCATGAGTATATTGAGAATACTCTTGGCTGCAAAATAGGTTCCGTTACATTTTCCAAAATCCATTCCCTCTGATACTCTTTTTATGTGTGCTGAACCTAATCCCAAGTCAGCAAATATCTGAAAAATACCCATATAGGCAAGCGCAAAAGCTAAAGTTCCTAAGACGTCCGGACCCATATAATGTGCAACAAAATAAAGAGACAAAAAACCCAGGCTATGAATAATGATATTAATGAAAAATGCCAATGAAATTTTTTTTACAATCATTAGTGATGAACCATGCTACATTTTACTAATATTTAACATTTAAGAATTTTTACATTGTTTCGCTTTGATATTATATAAAATGCTTAAAAGACAATTTCTTATTTTTTAGTGCCCACCATAAACCGGAGAATATTCCGCGCCACTTTGCCCATGCATTCAATGCTTTGCCATGCCTTACTAAGATAAGTGAACTTCCAATGACCTCTCGCTTTAAATGACTCCAGAAATAGCGCTTGAAAAATTGAGGAGATTTATGAAGTAAAACAACAAGCATTGGATTTCGTGCGTCATAATAGGCTTTTAATGCTGATTGTTTGCCAATAGTCATACTTTCTTTATGCCATAATTTAGCATGCGGCGTGTACATTATTTTGTAACCAATTTGTTTTGCTCTTGCTTGCCAGTCATATTCCTCGCATTGTAAAAAAAATAGGGGATTATATCCCCCTGTTTCATAAAACAGTTTTTTTCTTACCAGAGTGAAAATGTCATCAGCGAAGCATCTTTCACTAATTTCATCATACTGTCCTTTATCTT
>MFGW01000121.1:12661-26244 GCA_001780385.1 Candidatus Fischerbacteria bacterium RBG_13_37_8
TTATAGGATCCTCTTTTTTTCCTGCTGTTTGCAGTATGTCAGGATTATCATAATAATAAACTTTTCCCGTCACGAAACCTATTTTTTCATCAGTTTCTGCTATTTTTACAAGCTCCGAAATTACTCGTTTGTCAGCTTTAACATCATTGTTTGAAATTAAAGCATAATCTGCCTCTTTTTCATTAAAAGCAAAATTCAATCCTAAATTTAAGCCTCCAGAATAACCGAGATTTTTATCTGTTCGTATAACAACAACATTTGGAAATGTGCTTTTTACGTAATCGCATGTTCCATCAACCGAGCCGTTGTCGATTACTGTAACAGTAAAATTTGGATAATCATTTTCTAAATATGATGTCAACGCTTCATATAATAAGGCTCTACCATTATAACTAAGAACAAGCACAATTATTTTAGGATATTTCATAGGCTCATGTCCTTAATCGCCAGACAGGTTGTATATATGTGTTTGAAAGATTGAGATTTATTTCTGAATTTTTAAGACAAATTGAGCATACATTTTTGGAAAAACCATAATATTCTAAAATTTTGCTGACTGCGTATTCTTTCCCACAATAATCGCATGTTTCTTGATCATTGTTAAATTCAGGATGAATAAGCATGCTTGATTGAAATTTAAGGCGATTTGCTTTTATATAGTGTTTAGCTAATGGTTTTTTTTGGCAATCTTGGCATAGAGGAATTGATGCTGTCAATTCCTTTATGTGGACATTAAAATGTCCACATAAAAAACAGTACATTTGTTGTGCGGGCTTATACGATATTGAAATTGCTTGAGCGCCAATGGATGCCATGGGAGTATTTTCTAACTTGAACAAAAGTTCTGTAAACCAGCTTTTGCGTGCTGGTTGATATCCTAATTCATAGAAGGAATACATTAAATCAGCTCCTTGGGACAAAACTATCTTAAATCCTGATTTTTCCAAATATTTTTTTAATGTTTTTGGCAGATACCAATATTGAAAAAAATATGGTTTATAAATAGGATATCTTATGATTTTCTTAATGAGATATTTTATAGATTTTTTGACTTTCAATTTTGATTGAAGATAAATTTGAGAAAATGAGACTGAAGGAGTAGTAATGATGGCTATTCCACCAGGTCTTAGTACTCTATAAGCTTCTTGCATTGCTAAGTCAGGTCCCTCTTCGAAATGTTCTATAACTCCCAGCGAAATATATCCTGAAAGGCTATTGTCTTTGAAGCATAGTTTTCGTACATCTCCCTGACAAAAAGGGGAATACACCTTATTTTTTTTCATATATTCTTGTATTTTATGGAGTGCTTCTGATACAAAATCAATGCCTATAATATCTATTCCAAGTGCTGCTAAATAAAAAACGTATCTTCCTAATCCGCACCCTGCCTCTAATACTATCCCATATCGAGGAACATATTTGAGTATCCATGGCCTTTCAAGATAAAAATCCCACATTTTGATTTCAGATGCAGTGCTTCTTTGAGACCACTCGGATGTCCATATTTGCTCTTGAGATTTGATTACTGGGGATTTTATTTTGATCATGGATCAATAGCGTTTTTTTATGTGTGCGAGAAATGAACTTTCTTACTTTGATATACAATCAAAGAAAATAATAGTTAGGATGGGATTAATACTTTGCATCAAATGCTATCAATGCTTCAATTATATAATCAATTTCTGTTTCCGTAAGATCGGCAAATAATGGCAAGGTAATAAAGGACTCCCATATTTTCATACCAGTATCACATGGTACTTTATAATATGGCTTTAGCAATGGATGTAAAGGAAGAGGCATGTAATGCATTCCGGTAGCGATTCCTTTAGATTTTAGATAAATAATAAGTGGATCTCTCATCTTGCATCTTATGCCGAAAATCCAGTATACATATTTGTCAGGATCATAAGGGAGAAGAGGAGTAATATGTTTGCAATTCTGAATACCTTGCAGGTATCTCTTGATACAATGACTGCGTTTTAAATTCATTGAATCTAATTTTTTCAATTGAGCCAATCCTATAGCTGCAGCAAGATCATTCATATTGTATTTATATCCAAGTACTGCAATTTCATAATACCAATGTCTTGCGTCAATGTTCACAGAATCGGTATATTTGCTAGCTCTTTTCCATGTATCTTTGTCAATACCGATCCAGCGATATTCTCTTAAAGGTTGAATCAAATGTTCGTCTTCTGAGCATATCATGCCACCATCTCCGGTCGTCATGCATTTTTTTTCTTCAAAACTGAAACAGCCTATATGTCCCCATTTTCCAAGCATTTTGCCTTTGAATTCTCCTCCTGCGCAATGAGCGCAATCTTCTATGACGGCAAGTTTTTTTTCACGAGCAAATTCCATTAAAATGTCCATTAGAACGGGCTGTCCTCCCATGTGTACAGGAATAATAGCTACGCAATCCTTGGTATATTTTTTATCTAAATCATCAAGACTCATTGTTATTGTATTTTCATCAATATCAACAAATACAGGTTCTAACTTGTTGTAAAGAATGGCTGTTGCAGTTGAAGCGAAAGTGATTATAGGTATGAGTACTTTGCAACCTTCCTTGAAATGATAAGCGGTTAAGGCTAAATGTAAGGCTGCGGTTGCAGAATTAACTGCTATTGATGCTTTTATGCCTAAATATTTGCTCCATTCCATTTCAAATTCTGCAACTTTAGGTCCTAATCCCAGCCATGCTCTCTCAAACACTTCTTTGATATTCTGGAGCTCTTCGTCTCCTAAAGATGGTTTAAATAATCTGATCTTCATTTTATTTCTCTTTTAATAATTATGGCTTTCATTAAGTTTCTAAACCGTTAAATAATGCAATGAATTCTTTAAGAGGTTTAGCACGCATGTCTTTTTCCGATATGATAGGATTTTGTGTAGGCCATGTAATTCCAAGATCTGGATCGTTCCATAGGATGCTTCCTTCTTTTTCTGGATAATATGAATTATCAACCTTATAAATTACTTCACAATTATTAGTTAATGTGCAAAAACCGTGTGAGAAACCTCGTGGTATGAAAATCATTTTTTTATTGGCAGCTGAAAGTATGATGCTGTCCCATTGAGCAAACGTGGGAGAATCTTTTCTTAAATCTACGAATACATCATATATCTTTCCTTTTACCACTCGTATTAGTTTTGTTTCTGTATAAGGAGGGAATTGGAAATGCAAGCCCCGAATAGTGCCTCTTTTAAGAGAGACAGAGTGATTTTCCTGAATCCACTTTTTATGCATTCCAAAATTACTAAATATTTCTTCCGAATAAGTGCGCATGAAATAACCCCGGGAATCTTTATATGGCATCAATTCTATTTCATATACACCTCTTAATTTTCGTTCTTTTATGAGCATTTGTTATCTCTGCTAATTTATTTGAGATAAGTATTCGTGGATTTCATTTACAGTTTTTTCATATAATTTTTCTTTGCTACTATAATAATGACGGTACCATTCTATAGTTCTTTTTATTGCTTCATCGATTCCAATAAGTGATTTCCATCCTAGGAAGGTGCCCGCTTTGGTGCTGTCAAGTTGCAATAAACCTGCTTCAAGAGGCTGAGGAGAAGAATCGATTTTATAAGAACCATTTCCCCAGTATTTGATTACGAGGTTGACTAAATCTTCCACGGTCGCTTTGGAATTGATTTGAGGTCCAAAATTCCATGCACTGCAATAATCTATGCTATTAGCAATCATTTTAGCCCCAAGCAATAAATATCCGTAAATCGGATCCAGTATATATAGCCATGGTCGAATTGCAGAAGGATTCCGAATAATAATGGGCATTCCCATTGATAAAGCTTTTACACAATCTGGTATAATTCTATCCTCTGCCCAATCACCTCCTCCAATAATATTGCCTGCCCGAACCGAAGATAGGGCAGCAGAATGCGATGATTCATAATCAGCCTTATTGAAAAAAGATTTTCTGTATGAAGCAGTGATTAGTTCTGCACATGCTTTACTGCAGCTATAGGGATCATTTCCTCCTAGCGTATCTACCTCCCTATAACTATAGATCCATTCCTTGTTCTCATAACATTTGTCACTTGTAATAATAAGACATGCCTTAACACTTTCAGTCTTTCGTAATGCTTCAAGAAGATTAACAGTTCCCATAATATTAGTTTCCATGGTAAGCTTTGGTACTTTGTATGAATATCTCACGATAGATTGTGCAGCGAGATGAAATACAAATTCTGGCTGGTATTGATGAACGATTGAATCAAGATGCTTTTGATCAATAACATTTCCAATTATGTGCGTGATTTTGGATTGTAGATTAAGAGATTCAAATAAATTAGGTTTTGTTGGAGGCTCTAATGAATAACCAATAATGTCAGCACCGAGTTGGTGAAGCCATAATATAAGCCAGCTTCCTTTAAAGCCGGTATGACCAGTTACGAGCACTTTTTTATTTCGATATATTTTCTCTAAATTATGCATGACTATTGTTTAATCATCCCATATTTTCCATTCCGGAGATTTTTTCCATAGATCATTAAGCAAAACAAAATCCCTATAAGTATCCATGCATTGCCAGAAGCCATAGTGTTTGTATACAACAAATTGCTTTTGCATTGCAAGCTTCTCCAGCGGTTCTCCTTCCAGATCGCATGTTGGATCATCTTGCAGCATTGATAGAAATTCTTTCTTAAAAACAAAGAATCCCGCATTAATAAAATCCTTATCAGTGGAATTATTTGGTTTTTCTTTAAATTTATCTACCATATTGCCTGATATGCTTAGATTACCAAATCGAGAAGGAGGAGAAACGCCTGTAACTGTCCCTATTCTATTCATTTTCTTATGATGGGCAATTAATTTATCAATATTGACGTTGCTAACTGCATCTCCGTATGTTAACATAAAATTTGATTCTTTTATATAAACGCTGCACAATTTTGTTCTATAGCCAGTCATAGAATTAGAACCTGTCTCAACAAAAGTGATCTTCCAATTTAAGCAATTGCTACTATTATGAAATTCTATAGCAGTATTGTTGCTTAAATGAATAGTAAAATTGCTATTATAGTAACGATAATTGAGAAAATAATTACGAATGATATCTCCTTTATATCCGAGCGCTAATATGAATTCGTTATATCCATAATGCTCATAGTGTTTCATTATGTGCCAGAGGATAGGTTTTCCACCAATTTCGACCATTGGTTTTGGTTTGTATTCAGTTTCTTCTTTAAGCCTTGTACCCATTCCTCCGCATAAAATTACAACCTGCATTTTTTACCTCTCAATATTTGATTTTGTGTTTGAGAAACATATTTTGCTGGCATGAATTGTCTTTGAATGATTTTTATTAATGAAGATAATTGGAAATGCTAGCATCATTAATCATGCAAGTAGACAATAAAATAGATAAAGAAATAACAATTTTAAGACCAAATTTATTTTAAGCTTTAGCATTTAATACATGATTTGATATTTCATAATTTTTTGCATATCTAATGAATAATTCGGTGAGAGCAAGTATGAGAGCAATGAAAAATGTATTTTCAAAATAATAGGAAAAATAATCAAAGGTAGTAAAATAATTTATCAATATTCCAGCCCAAATAATAAAAATGAGTTTTAAAGGTATCCTGAAAGGATTTTCTATTTTCAAACGTGATCCTGTGAATTTAATTACTTTTAATAATTTATAGAAGAAATAGATGAATATAAAGAAGCCAAAAAGTCCAAACATAAGAATTGTATTTAAGCAGCCTAAATTGTTATTATAGTTATTCATTGTAGTATAAGAAAAACCATAACCAATAATTGGACTATCTTTAATTGCATCAAAAATAATTGGAATATCTGAAAAAATCCTTCCTGTAGCGGAAGCATCGAGCGATCTTGTTTCTCCAGTTAATAAATATAAAACTTGATGCAAACGTCCCCATGAGCTAAAAATGAGGAAATCTTGTTGCAAAATATTAAGCATTATAAGTGCAACAATTAAAAATGAACCGATGAGGGTAATTCCTATGGTCGAGAGGATTTTCTTTTTTGAAATGATGAGGTAAGCTGCTAGAATGAAGGAAAAAACGACAAAGAATTGTCTAAGAGCAGAAAGAAAAACAGACAAAAATGATGATGCAGTAATTAGATATAAGTAGGTTCTGGGGAATAATTGATCCTTATTTTCTAGCAAGAATATTGAAAAGGCAAAACAAAAGAATATCAATAATGTTCCTCCCATTACTGGCCTGACATCTCGAGTCGCAAAATTGATAATGTTTTCTCGGTACCCAGGAGTAAAAAGATTAATAACTTGAATTCCAGAAAATACATAATATATCTGCAAAAAAAGAATAAGAAAAATGAAGGGGAAGAACATGAATATGAATAAATATACTTCATGTTTTGAATTTATTAGATAAGCAAATGATATGATTATAGAATAATAAAAAAGCCATCTAAAATTCCAAGCAAGCAAATCAATGCTTGAGCCAAAAACTATTGAAGATGAAATGAAGGAGATAGTAATATATCCAAGAATTAATAATAGAGGTTTTTCAAATCTTAATTTAATGCGTTTCCCTTTTAATATAGCTTTTGCTAGAGCAAGGATAACAAATAGATCTAACGGTGTGAATGAAAAACCTGACATGATAGTATATAATGGGAGACGATGTTCAGCCGTTATAGATAAGTCTGCAAAGAAATATCCCGGTCCTTGCGAAATTATGAAAAAATAGGCAAACCAAAAAAAATTATTTTTAGATCGTGCAAATTGGAATAGCAATAATAGAAAGAAAATTTTAGATAAAATCGGAGGAGTTATATAGACAATGAAGACACTAAGTACAAAAAGGCCCATCATTGAGAGGGAATATTTAATCAAAGGCATTTTTCCGATGATTTGTCGTCTCTCACTGCTGTTAACTATGTTCATTTCATTCATGTTTTCATGCATTTTGGGCTTTCAATAACAGATACTTTAATTTTAGGAAGGTTGCTGATAATTTATGACTCTAATTTTTTGGATCCGCGCAAATAGCGATCAAATTATATCCACCTTTCTTACGATTCCTAAAAATTCTTTTTTCAAAAAACAATACAAATTCATATAAAAAATGAAACAAAAGACGAGGTGGAATGTTAATTAATATAAGATTGCTTTTATTATCAATATAAGGATACCTATCTTGAATGTGAAAAAGATTAATAAAAAATCGCCTTTTTATGGAAATATTTTTGAACGCAGGAATGAAAAGTTTCTTGAGATCATGTTCTGAATAATGTCTGAAATGTTCTTTTATTCCTGAATCGAGTGGTACTGTTTCCAGGTTTGGTGTTGTTACAAATGCAGCTCCTTCTTTTTTAAGTACGCGCGCCATTTCTCTTACAGCTTGCTTATCATTTTCAATATGTTCAAGAACTTCGGTTAATAAAATTTTATCAAAAATATTGTTCTTAAAAGGCAAATTTTCCGCATTTGCATATAAAGGAATGATTTTGCTCTTTCGATTCGATGGAGATTTGAGATTTTCGATAGACTGTTTTGAAAAGCCAAATTGTCCTTTTTCTATAATATCTATAGCTACTACTTTATTTCTGCATTCCTTTGTATATGGAGAACTTAATGCACCAATATCCAATACAACATCATTTTTTTGTATAAATTGATTTATTCTACTTTTAGTATCTTTGTGCCAGGTGCCACCCAGCAGATAAATAAAAAAACTGCGTAGAATTTTGATATTATAGAATCTATTTTTTCTAATGTTAATCATTTTTGAATTCAGTATTTATGATAAATAATGATTGATGTAAGTAATAGCTATATAATGATTTATTTTTATATGAGATTAAGACATTATATGAAACAGATATATCAAGAGGATTTTCAAGGAAATGAAAGATAATAGGGTCTATTGAGTACCGTAATAATATGAATAATTATAATATTTATAATAGTAATTAGATCTGCCCTCAAAGTCTACTGAATTTAGCATACAACCAAATATATCACAATTAATTGAACGAAGCCGATTAATAGCAAGAGTTGCAGATTTGCGAGGTGTTCCTTCATTTAGCAAAACCAAAATAGTCATATCGGCAGATGGCGCTATGATTGATGTATCAGCAATTGGAACAATGGGAGGGCTATCTAATATTATAATATCATACTGTTTTTTCAGTTCATCCAGAAGTTGTTTGAAAGCTGGCAGAGATAATAATTCTGCTGGTCGAGGAGCTCTATGACCTGCTGTCATTATGCTTAAATTTGTGATTGGTGTTGGGATAATTAGTTCTGATAATTTCTTTTGTTGTAACAGGAGCGAGCTTACTCCGGATGAATTATCCTGCTTAAATATTTTATGAATCATTGGATTACGCAAATCGCAATCTAATAGAATAACTTTTTTGTCAACTTGAGATAATGTAATAGCCAGGTTTGTGGCAACAAATGTTTTTCCTTCTTTTGGTTGAGTACTTGTTATTAGAATGCATTTAGGATGATTGCTGTCTTTTGTCAACATTATGGATGTTCTTACAACTTTAAATGCTTCTGAAACCAGAGCTTTGGGATTGGAATGCGAAATCAAATATGGAATACCGTCACGAGTTGCTGCTTCTAAAGGTGTTTTCAGTCCTGTTTTTGCCCAGAAATTAATTGCCCATTTTTTCTTCCTTTTTGTTCTATGATGACTGCCGGGAGTATACAAAGGAATTAAGCCCAATAGCGGTAATTTAATATAATGTTCTATATCTTCTATTGATTTCACTTTGTCATCTATATAATCAATAAAAAATGCCATTGCAAATCCAGTCATCAATCCAATAATAATCGAAAGAAATATATTAATTTTTATATTAGGCTTAAATATGCTTTGAGGAATATTCGCTCTTTCAATTATTCTAATATTTTGTGCTGTTTGGGGCTGTATTTCCGCGGATATTGAAGATTCTCCACGCTTTTTTAATAGCGAATCAAGAAGAAGTTTCTGGTTTTCTAATTCTACTTTTAATGCATTATATGTGACTGCATCGGCATTAAGTTTCATTGCTTCACTTTTTTGCTGCTGGAATTCAGCGCTAATTTTATTTTCCTTTTGTATGGCTGATAAATATTCTGCCTTTGCAGAATCCAGAATATTCTGATATATTTTATCTTTTTCTTGGATTAGTTTTTCTTTTGCCTTTTGCAGTTGATCTTTAATTCTTACCATCTCAGGCCACTGAGGCTTAAATATTATTGATTTTTCGTTGGAATCACGTTCAAGCTTGTTGTAATCATTTTCAAGATTTTGAATTACAGGATTATTAAATACTTCAGGTAAAGAATCCGGTGGCGAATTTTTTATTTTATTATAATATGATTCTTTATTTATACGTTCGGATTGTGCATCAAATAGAGATGTATTTAATTGACTAAGATTTTTCATTGCAATATTAAGTTTTTCATCCATAATTACTATTTCACTATTTTGTGCTAATCCACGCAGTCTTGCCTCTTTGTCAGCAATTTCATTTTGTATTTTGCCGATCTGTTGAGCAATAAATTGACTGGTATTTCTGCTAGTCAAGGTTTCTAAATTGGCGCTCATATTTATAAAATTCTCTACCCACGAATTAGCCAACTTACTTGAGAATTTGGCATCAGCAGTTATGAATGATACTTCTATTAAGCGTGTTCCCCTTATTAAATTGACTTCAAGAGAACCTAAAAGAAAGCTTTCTAAATTAATTGGTTCATTCTTGTTTTGTTCTTTGTTAGTAGGAAGATTTTTCTTCTTATTGTTTTGTTGACTGGGTAGTAATTCCTTCTTTTCCGCTGAAATATTTGTATTATATATCACTCTTTTAGCAAGGTCTCTACTTTTTAGAATTCTTACCTGGGTATTTAATAATGTTTCAAGTGACGTCTGGTAATATGTCTGACCTGATAGATCATCAACTATTTGAATTTTTTCAGGCTTAATTTCAATAACTGCTGAACTTCTGTATACGGGAACTTGCAACAAGGAATAAATAAGGGAAACCAGGAAGATAATTATTAAAGTAACTGCGACTACTTCTTTACGCTTTAAGATTACGTATAAATAATCCTTTAATTCTGGTTCCCGACCTTCATATTCTAATTCATTTCCGTACATATTATGATTTCCTATTACATTATAATTTATGCGCATAAAGGAAAAAGCGCAAGTATTTCTTAGTTGCGTGAAAAAATCCTATTCTTTGTGTTATGTCTGTAATAATAACTTTATTAGCTCTATTTTGCAATATTTTTACTGCTTATTGAGTGAAGAAAATAGATAGTTAGGTGCATTCAATGTTTAAAAATAAATTACACAACACCTCTCTCACTTACAGTAATGAAAGACATTTACACTTTTATCACTACTTAAATACTATTGTATAACACATAAAAGCAGAGTTTGTCAAGTTTTTTTCTTAAATGCCTTGCTTGTAAGGCTTGCGAAAACACAAAAGCTCAAGCTTTATTATGAATTAAATGCTTATATTGAATTGCATTTTATTAGCTAAAAGCTTATATTAGTTAATGCACTATGTATGTGTGCAATATACGTAGTGCAAAAGCAGTATTGAATATTATGTCCGCAAATTATCAAGATATAGTGAAAGACTATTTTGATTCTGAAGGCAAGGTTTATCTTAATCAGTGTATTTCCAAGTATTCCCTTCTTCATTCAAAATGTTATTTCATCAATGATAGTGATAGCTTGAAGCGGATTAATGAAAGAAATCCATACCAATTGGTGATTGATACATTATTACTTAATACCTATAAGGATATTAATGAAGTTCTTAATAAAATAAATAGTTCCCTTAAGGAATCAGGATATTTTATCGGAAGGTATGAAACACTTGAACTGAGGGATCGCCGGCTGAAAAAAGATAATGGGAAATTTACGTATTATGCCAGAAGATTTTATGATTTTCTTTTTAAAAGAGTATTGCCTCGTTTACCAATTGCTCGATTTATTTTTCAAAAGTTAGCAGCCAACAATCCGTGTCTTATTTCAAAATGTGAAGCAATTGGCAGGTTACGTCATTGTGGTTTCGACGTCATAAATTACAAAGAAACAGATGATTATTTATATTTTGTAGCAGAAAAGGGAACCAGCAAGCCCAAGAATGCTCCTGTGGATAAGGTATTTATAAAAGTGGCAAAGGTTGGAGAAAATGCCAGGGATATTTATTGCTTGAAACTGCGGACGATGCACCCGTATGCTAATATGCTGCATGACTTTATTCTGGAGAATTGTGAGATAGATAATGAAGGAAAGGTTATTGATGATTTTCGCCTGACTGGATGGGGTAAATTCTTGCGAAAGACATGGCTGGATGAAATGCCTCAATTATTCAATATACTGAAAGGTGATTTATCAATAGTCGGCTTGAGGCCTCTTTCGAAAGAATTCCTTCAACTTTACCCTGAAGAATGGAGGCAAGAACGTAATAAATATAAACCCGGATTTGTTCCTCCTTATTATGTCGATTGCCCTAAAACATTTGAAGAAATTATCGAATCAGAAAAACGTTATATTGAATTAAAAAAGAAGCATCCCATTAAAACGGATGTGCAGTATTTTATAAAAGCCGCTTTAAATTTTATCAGGGGGAAAGCAAGAACAGGGTAAAAAAAGTCGAACAGGAAAGACCCTAACCTTAATCTCTTCCTTATTTATTTGGTTTGTTGCTTGAATGAGCTATTTGACTTATAATATCTGTTTAGAAATAGAGTGAATATTATTATGAACAAGAATGTATTTGATGTAACGATAATAGGAGGGGGATCAAGCGGTCTTCATGCAGCCCGCAAGCTTTCTGCGGAAGGTTTGAATGTCCTCGTTCTTGAAAAGAAGAAAAACATAGGAAAGCATATTATATGCACCGGAATAGTAGGTGTGCAGGCATTCGAGGAATTTGAATTAAGCAAAGATTCAATAATGACAGAGATCAGGGATATTAAGATGTTTTCACCGCAGCAAAAGTTTGTCACTTTCAAGCATCGTGGGCCGCTGGCATATGTGGTCAACAGGGAGATGTTCAACAAGTATCTTGAATTGCGTGCATTAGGCAGTGGAGCATGTATTAATGAAGGTTTTCATGTGACGGATATAGTCCGGGAAAATGACCATTTAATTGTTGATGCTTTTGATGCGGAAAAAGGGAATGCGCGATTTTATGCGAGGATGATCATCCTGGCTACCGGAGTCGAGGTGAATCTTAATAAAAGCCTCGCCCTGGGACAGCCAAAGCATTACCTTCATGGTGTACAGGCAGAATTGCCGATGAAAAATATAGATACAACTCTGGTCTATGTCGGAAATGATATTGCCCCGGGTGCATTTGCATGGGTAGTTCCTTTACATAATATAATAGCAGATCCCTTTAAAAAAGGCGAATCTGATTTTAAGGATACTATTGTTTTAGCAAGAGTAGGCTTGATGACGGATAATAATCCGCGTGATGCATTCAAGAAATTTCTTGAGCGTCTAATATCGGAAAATAAATTAATTAATAGAGAGGGTGCAAAATATATAACTGGGAAAGATAGTAAGCAGGATGAGTTATTTATTGACAACTTTATTGCTCAAAACAAGGTTCAATGCAAAGCAATTGCACAGGGTCTTGTGTCAAAAACGTACGCTGATAGGGCAATAGCGGTAGGAGAGGCAGCCGGCCAGGTAAAAACCACGACCGGTGGTGGAATTTACTTTGGCTTGATCTGTGCGGATATCGCCGCAAAGGTTATCACGGAAGCCTTCAAGAATAACGACCTGAGCGCAAAAGCGCTCTCTCATTACGAAAAGTTGTGGAAAAAAGCTTTGAGAAAAGAAATTCAGATTGGCTATTATGCCCGAAAAATCAGCGGGAAATTTTCCGATTCACAAATCGAAAAAATATTCCATATTGCTCAAACTGATGGAATTATGCCACTCGTTGATGAAAAAGCTAATTTTGACTGGCATAGCTCTCTCATTGTGTCGTTGATCCGCAAAAGCACCATGCATAAATTCTTTCACTCTTAAATATTTTCAGAGCACTCCTCAATCTTAATCTTGCTATATGCTAATCTTAAACATAACGATTTAGCATCCTCTAACCTTTCTGTTTTTATGTATAATATATATAGCTCAGAGGCTGCTTGTATATTATACGATTGCAGGGCAAGCAATTTTTCATAATAGCTTATCGCTGTCTGCTCATCCTGCATTACAGAATATAACATGCCTGCTTCGTGTAGGAATGCAGTATTAGCTGGATCGAGTTTTACAGCTGTGTCAATATTGTTGATAGCTTCGGAATAATTTCTTCTGTTTTTTTCTTGCAATCCGATAGCAAGGTACGCCCAGGCATCTGTATCACTTCTTGATTTAAAATAATTGATTACTGCATGAATCTCTTCTTGCTTGTTTTCCTTAAGTGCTTGTTTGAATAGAGCAATAATAAACTCGCGCATGGATTGATTTTCTTCTGAATTGAAAGCATACGAAAGTGCATTATGTAAATCGCCTTCATTGTAATAACAGTTTGCCATTTCGGAATTAGCCTGGGGATTATAAGGATCATCATCGAGTATTTT
>MFGW01000121.1:26265-29684 GCA_001780385.1 Candidatus Fischerbacteria bacterium RBG_13_37_8
ATTAGTCATGTTCAGTACGAGGAAGGTATGAGCAATTTCGAGAATAAAAGTGTTCATCTCTTCTGAACCAGGAGGATATCTCATCGATGCCATTTTTAAAGCAGTATCAATTTCATTAATAAATTCTTTGCTGCTACCTTTTTGAATATAGTACTGAGCTTTAAGCCAGTGGTAATCTGGTTCATTAGCTGTCTGGTTTTCAATTTGCTCCAGGAATTTGAAGGCACGATCGGCTTCATTTATTTTGATGAGTTGCTTGATAACTTCTAATTTTTGTTGTGTTTCTCCAAGCTTAAAAGCCTTTCCAAGTATTTTTGCAGCACTAGACATATCCTTTTGCTGAATATGAAATTGGGCAAGGTACATCATTGAGATAAAATTTGCTGGAGTGACAAGGTCAAGATTTTTCCGGTCAAAAAATTTAAGCTTTTCATAGATAAAAGGTAAATTATCGTTATTAAGAGCTGCTGCTTTTTTGAAATAAGTCAGACTTTCAGGTAGTTGACTTTTGATGCTGTAATACCATGCGAGTGTAAGCAGGAGCTTATCATTCATTGGATAAATGAATGATGCATCTTTCAATAATTGCAAGACAGCTTCTCCGGGATAGCTCTCTTTCCATAACAAAAGAGCAAGTTGATACCTGCTCAGGTAATCAAGTGGATTGGAAAGAGAAGCTGCGAGGTACAGGAATGCTTTACGTTTCTCATCCGCTGGAAAAGCTGTTTGCAAATTCTGATAGGTGTGGTTATTTTTATTACTATGTTGACCGAGAAAATAATAGTAATCGGCAGAACGAATGTGAAGTTTTTCTGCTAAGCCGGAAATGATGAATTCTTTCTTCGATTCTTGTGTGCGGGATTTCATTTCATTATCTGCGAAAGCGCATGCTATAATCACATAAACAGGGACAGTAATTATAATAATTGCACCGATGACGTACGAGTAGCTATGGTTGGATAAGGGATTATGGTGAGAGGTATTGTTTGCCGGCAATGCTAATTCACGCGATTGTGTTTCTAATTTTTTAAAGGCAAAGAGCAGTGCGCATAGGACCGCAAAAAGTAATGCGTTAGCGGGTACCTGGAGAGGAAAATCAAAGAATGAATGCATGAGTATCGCGAAAATGCCGGCAAGTAATCCGAGAATGAGAATCTTTGTGCGGGAATGAGGTTGCCAGGGAAATGTCAGAATTTGCCTGTAGAAGTAATAGAGCGCGAGAATGAGCAGTAGTAAACCGGGGATACCCAGTTCAATAGCGAGTTGCAGGTAATCGTTATGTGCGTAGATATAGCGAGCATCACTAAAACTTTTATAGCGAAGGAAAATGTGACTGAAATTAGAAAGACCGACGCCCGCGAGCGGGTAATCTTTTATTGTAGCAGAAGCATCTTTCCAGAGGTTCAACCTGCCTACTTTAGCTTCGAGTTCGAGTGGGATTAATTTAAGCCGATAGATAAGCGGATCGTAACCTATCCAGTAAATCATGGAAACTATAATTATAAAAACAATAATAATTATTGTCATAGCTTTCATGCTACCCATGCGGGTGCTGATGAGATAAATCAGAAGCGCAAAGGAAAATAAGCAGCAGGCGATTCCTGCCCGGGAAAGAGATAGTACAAGTCCGACGGACATTAACACAAATGCAATTATCATGTAGGACACGATGCCTTTTTTGCTTTGAATGAATGAAATAGCTTTTGATAGACTGGTTCCACGTGTTCTGTGATGTCGCCGGGAATGATAGAAGATCCATGATGCCAGTACCGGCAAGATCATATTGAGATAAGCAGCATAATGATTGCGATTTATGAACGTAGCTCTTATTTTTTCTTGCTGGTAACCATATAATTGATCAAGCAACGAATGCCCTTTTAAATAGGCTATCAGGTATAAAAAGGATTGCAGTAAACCTGAAAGAATAATGATTGCAAGAACACATCTTATTTCACGCTTGGTACTTATAGCAAGGACAATCGAGTAGAAGATCATTCCCATTGCAAGAAGGAAAAGTAATTTATACCAGCTTGCATAGGGATACAGGGACAGACAATTATCGGGGAAAATGCTGTCAATGGTAAAATTAGCATGCGAATTCTCTTTAAGCCAACTGAGAATATTTTGCAAGTAAGGAGTCCAAGCGAGCTGTTTAATTGCAGTAGTATGAGGGGTGATTGTATGTATTAAGCTTGAAGGCAAAGGGATAATCTGGATAATAGACAGGAGAGCTAATCCAATAACAGGATAAATGAATTTTATTTTCAACGAAGAGAGGTGCTCTTGGGGGCGCTTAATGTAAAGGTAAAGTGAGAGGAGCAGTAGAATCGCCGATGCACATTCAATAAAAAGGATGCTGTCAGGCAATACACTGCCAAATGGTACCGGGGTATAGAGAATGAGTATGAATAAAAGTGCGAAATATATGAAACGTATTATGCGAATGTGCATGTAATGGATTGCATATTAGAAAAAGGATTCGGGTATAATGATGACATCGCCTTCCTGCAATTGAATATCGTTTATTTTTCCACTGATCACATCTTTAAGATTGACCTTGATTATTTCTTCCTTGCCCTGTTTGCTCAGCCGCTTGATGGATATTTTTCGAATGTTCGCTCTATCAGTAGGACCGCCTGCTTTAATTATTGCTTTCAGCAATGTGGCATTTCCGCTGTTTCTTATTTCAATAGCACCGGGCGAGCCTACTTCACCGTATATATAGATTGAAATTTTTTCTACTTCGGGAATATTAATAATATCCCCCGGTTTCACCACAACGTTAAGCTCTGATTTGCCTTCTTCTAATAATTCCTTCAGATTTATTTCAATCTTGCTCATTTGTGGACTATTCTTCCTGAAAATGAGCAGTATATCTCCTGCATTATCGCTGAGTCCGCCAGCTTCCGATAGAATTTCCAGTACGGTTTTTGGACCGAGAAGTGGATAATTTCCTGGTTTCTTAACCGATCCTATCACATCTACTTTCTGACTTTTGAATTCCTTGATAAAAATGACTACATGCGCATCATTTATGAAGTTTTTCTGTAGAAGATTCCGGATATTCTCTTCAGCTTGTGTTTTTGATAGGCCGCTTACTTCTATGTCACCGAGTGGAGGAAAATTTATTTTGCCGGTTGAAAGTACCCTGACGGTGTTGCTCAGTTCCGGTAATTCAAATATTTTAATCTCGAGTAAATCTTCAGGACCAATAATATAATCTGAATGCAGCAATGCTTCTTCAAGTAATGGCTTTGGTATTTTCTGAGTAGTGAGAGGAGTATTTGGTGTAAGCGTATCAGCATTGGTTATAGTTTCTTCATCGGTAGGAGCGGCAGAATCTTGATCAGGTGCTGCTTCCTGGCTTGGTTCCGTTATGTTCATGGAGGAATCAATTTTAACATTTATTGTTGCAACAA
>MFGW01000121.1:29693-31225 GCA_001780385.1 Candidatus Fischerbacteria bacterium RBG_13_37_8
CTTTCTTCCCTAATACATAATCAAATAAAGAGGGAGTAAGATTTTTCAAATCTATTACTACCCTCGTTATATAATCTGGGAGAACCTGGTATTGAGAAGCTCGAATAGCTTCAAGATAGTTTCCTTTTATTTCAATATTGGATTGGTTTAGCTTTTTAATGACTGGTTTCAAATCTATTACGATTCTCAATGGATTCTCTATTAAACTGCCTGTGAATTCACAGTTGTCACTAACCTGCAAGCGTATTTCAACCCTGCCAATGTCCTCCTGGTATTCTATCTTATCTAACGAGACGACTTTCGTTTCCTGTGCTATGCTTCCAAAGACAAACAGCAATGAGAGAATTAATATGAATTGTGTGGTGAGTTTAAAGTTCATATCAATATTTTATTATTTTCTCCTTTGTAAACGACGCTTCATCGTTGCGAGCTTTGCGAAGCAAAGGATGGCAATCCTTGAATTTGTCATTATGAGTCCCGCGCCAGCGGGACGTAATAATCCCTGATGGACTTTGCTTCTTGTCATCCGTTAGGGATTGTTACGTTTGCCTCCGGCAAACTCACAATGACATAGAAAGGCAAACCTTGTGTTCGCTCTTGAAGAATTATCTTTTGCATTATTTACTATGATTTCAGGATGCCCCTTTAGGGACTCCTTTGCATATCATCCTGAGATGTTATCCGAAACCTGATTCATTAATAACGGTGCATGGTGTTGGGGAATCTATTCTATAAGGAATCACTGCTTCCTTTTCTATTATAATCGAAATGCCTTGATTTATTAAATCAACTTTTATTAAAAGCAGATTTTTATTTCTTTTTTCAACCAGTATACCGTGGATTCCTTTTAAAGGACCTTTTACTACGAGGACTTCCTGTCCGATTAATAAATCGACGGTATGTTCGAATGGCACGCCTGTTTCTATAACTTTTTTAATAGACAGGATTTGTTGTGAAGGAATAAGTTCTGGCCCGGGTGAACCTACGATCGAAATAACACCTCGTACCCGCGAGAGTAAATTTTTTGCCGCAGCCATTTCACAATAAACGAATACGTACGAGGGGAATAGTGGAAAATCTACCCATTTATAACGGTCTTTCCATCTTTGTCTGCGTGAGATCAGTGGCAGATATGCTTCTATATTCTTTGAATGCAGGAATTCTGCAACTTTTTTTTCATGGTGCCATTTTGAATAGAGTGCATACCAACCAGACATACAGAAATCCTTTAAATATACTGATACGTTAATATTATATTATATGACAGATAGCTGATTTGTCAAGGAGAGGGGATTCTAGAAAGGTTAAGGTTGAGGAAGAGAAGAGGTTAAGGTTAAGGTTAAGAAAGATCGGGAATGAAGTCAAGGCTGTGGTTGAAGCTGAGTTTAAGGTTGAGGAAAGATCAAATAATGATTCTTCCTCTTTTTCTAAACCTAAATATCTTCTCGACCGTGACCTTTCTTCATCCTCGATTTTTCTTAACCTTAACCTTCTTCTTAACCTCTTCACTACCTTTCAACAATGATGTTTGA
>MFGW01000121.1:31325-34535 GCA_001780385.1 Candidatus Fischerbacteria bacterium RBG_13_37_8
AATATTATATACCGGATCCCTCGGTTTCAAGGTCACATTGTGAAATTATTGTAAAAGAAGGAAAGGTTCGGATCAGGGATCTTGACAGTAAAAACGGCACTATTATAAATTATCGTTTTGTTAAGGATGCTTATATTAATGAAGGAGATATTATTAAAATTGGGAATTTGCAATTTGTTGCTGTTGTAGAGAACGATGTGTTCGTATTGGAGCGGCAGATGAATGAAGAAGGGCAGGGCATGAAGGATGGGCAGGAAACACCGTGGATAGGTTCAGAACAAACCAAACATGTTTCAGTTGAACAAATCAGTCGGAAGGAAACTGATCAGGTAGAGCAATGCGATGGCCAATTGCCTGATACTCAAGGAGAAGCATCAGCAAAACTGCACGCAAACACACTCAAGAAAATGATGAAAGCATGCCGTGAGAAATTAGGCAGCGAAGCATTATTTCTCATAGAGCTTACCGAGATAGGATCATTGATACGCGCAGAAAGTACAGGCGGAAGCTATGTATTAAGCAGTACGGTGATTAATTATATGAAAGAGATGCATATTGCTGACAGAATGTTGAAGAGGAAGCTTAATGCAAAAAAGCCTGGTTTGCTGGCAGCCGAAGAAAGCAGTCTGAAAGGATTATGGGCGCCGAGAGAAATGAAAGATGTGAGTCAATCATTGCTGGGAGTAGCTGAGAATTCAATATATTGCATCCCTGTTCTGGAGGAAGAGAAAGTTATAATAATGTATGCTTACTGGATAAGGGGTTGTCCGTTCCCGGAACGTGCTGAACAGATTATTCTCAAGGAAGGAAAAGAAATTGCTTTATATGCACAGGGTCGTTTAATACAAAAAGCTGAGCATGATACCCTGGCACGTATGGAATCATTACTGTCAGAACCTTTGATAGGCAGTTCGCCGGTTTTTTTATCCACCTTGGAACAGGCATGCAAAGTTGCACGGACGGATTTTTCAGTAGTACTGCTTGGACCAAGAGGATGTGGAAAAACTACTATTGCACGCGCAATACATGAAATGAGCCACAGGAAAAGAAAGCCGTTTGTTGCATTTAATTGTGCGAATTTTATGCCTAATATTCTTGAATCGGAGCTGTTTGGCAGCCGGAGAGGCGCTTTTACCGGTGCCGTCGATCGCACGGGCTATTTAATGAGAGCAAATGGCGGTACAATTTTTGTTGATTCTATTGAATCTTGTCCACTTGAAATACAAGCGAAATTACGTGATGTACTCGAAGGCCGTTCCTTTTATCCAGTCGGTTCACGCAATCCCGAAAAAGTAGATGTACGATTCCTTGCAGCTATTAATGAAAATCCTGTCGTTCTTGCAAAAGAAAACCGGCTGCAGCATGATTTCTGGGATAGAATAGGTGTGCAATTTATTAAAATTCCACCACTCTGGCAACGAATTTCCGATATCCCTGAATTGGCATTTTACTTCCTGGAAAGAGAAAGAAAAAAATGCTTTGATGCAAATAAAAAACTTAAAGGCTTTTCCCCTGAAGCTATGCAAGCACTCCAATCATATTACTGGCCCGGTAATGTGCGGGAATTATGCAATGTTATTTCACGATTACTGATTTATGCCAATAATGAATTTGCCACCGAAAAAGATGTTACCGACGCTATTAATATTTTGCTTGATGTGAAAGATTATTCTCCATTCAAAAGCATCTTCGAACTTCCGTTTCATCAAGCACATAAAATGTTTATGAGTCTCTACATGCAGAAAAAAATGGAAGAAGCAGGCAATAAAAAAGCGCGCGCAGCGAAACTGGCAAAATTATCCCGGGGCACGTTCTATAATATACTGAAACGTTGTAAAATCAGTTCAGAGAATGAATAAAGGGGAACCTTTTCTTAATTAATCAAAGTGTTCAAGAAATGGGCATCTAAAGTGTTCAAGTTCTGGGCATCCGGGGAAAGAAATTACTGGTTCGCTAATATTCATGAATTTGCTTCTTGACAGGAGAGGTGTCTTGTAATTATGTCTGGAAGCAGGTTGTATTAAAAATAGAACGGAAATTCTATGCTCATTTTACCGGTCAATAGTAGTGTAGAAGGAGGGAAATTGAGTTGGCAATTCATTTGCTTATTACATTCTATTACGGATATTTTGAAGGGCAATTTAATAGTGCCAATTACCTTTGTTGGAAACGAGAGATTAGTGTTTAGGAAGGGTGATGGTGGGGATTATAGAGTCATTGCGGGCTTTGGGAAGAAAAGCCCGCAATGACACGCCTAAGCTATTATTTTGAGCCATCACTTGAACTTAATTATTGTGTAGACTATAATAATAAAGAGATAAATATCATGAATAAAGAAAGAATTATTGTAGATCCTAAGATATGTCATGGTCAACCTTGTTTTAAAGGAACAAGAATAATGGTGTTCTTAGTATTAGAGCTTCTTGAAGCAGGAATAACACCTGAAAAGATAATAGCTGATTATTATCCTAATCTTACATTAAAAGATGTTAAAGCCGCTTTACAATATGCGGTGAATTTAATAAAGAATGAAGAATTCATCCCATTCATTAAGGTATAAGTACTTTGCTTTTAGCAGATGAAAATATTTCTCCCAGAACTGTTAGTTTTTTAAGAAGCTTAGGTTATAAAGTTTTTGATTTAAGAGAAAACAATTTAACTTCTATTTCTGATGAAGAGATTCTTAAATTAGCAAAGAAAAAAAATTCAGTATTAATAACCATGGACAAGCATTTTGCAAATATAATAAAATACCCCCCTAAGGATTATGCTGGAATTATTAGAATTCGTATCCATCCTCCATTATTAGGAGAAATTAACAAAGCCTTGCAATATCTATTAAATAATATTTCGATAGAAAATCTTAGAGGCTCTCTTATAATTCTTGAAAAAATTGGTTATCGTATTCGAAGATGACAAAGTAAACTGAGTTTTTTATTTCCTATCTGTTATGTGGCGGGCGAAAGCCATGGAGGTTGTGAAGGCAGGGGAGATAGCATTCAGGATATGTATTGAGTCGCTGTCGTGGAGCACGACAAAATCGGTGACAAGTTGTTTCTTAGCCCAATCGACCAATTGTGGACGTATACCAACCTTATCGGATGTTTTCAAGTCTCCACTGTGTAAATCAGGCACGAGGGATTGTGCGGCTGAATAGAAATAATGTGCGCGGTATTTTTTTATTTCGTTGATAGCGGAATAGCGGAATGA
>MFGW01000121.1:34562-34928 GCA_001780385.1 Candidatus Fischerbacteria bacterium RBG_13_37_8
TTGCTTCTCGTAATTTCTTATAGGTACCTTTGAAGGGGAGGATTCTATACTGTTTGCCAAGGCTGAAGGTATGTGCGACACGGTCAGCATAAGCGCCGGCAGCATTGATGAATTTCTTGAAAGAAACGTTGCCTTTTGAGGTGACAGCAACATGATCCTTGCGAAGTCTTTTGAATGCAACACCATACGTAATACTGCATTTTGCGGATTGTTCCAATTCTCTGGCGAGTGTTTTCATAATTGCGGCAGGTTGAATAGCAGCCGTCCGCGGTGAATAGAGTGCTTTCAGGCATGTCTTTGCATAAGGTTCGATTTCGGCTAATTGTACCGTGTCGATAAGTTCTGTATAGGCACCGGATCCATCGG
>MFGW01000121.1:34935-36646 GCA_001780385.1 Candidatus Fischerbacteria bacterium RBG_13_37_8
ATGAGCACCAAGTATATCTTCTTTCTCGATGATCCAGATATTTTCGCTGCCGCGTGAAATCAGCTCACGCGCAATAGTCAGCCCGGTGATACCGGCGCCCACTATAAGAATGTCGCATCCTTTGTTGTGCATCATTTTTTCATTCTTTGCCATTTCACAGTTTTTCCTTTTTTTGATTCTTGCAAGCCTTTTTCAATTGCCTTCATCCAATCAGGATGTGAAAGTATTTCTAAAGTTTCTGTATATCTTTCCAGGTAATCATCAATAAGTTCATCAATTATTGATTTAAGGTTTCTTTTTTCGAGTGTCGCAATTATTTTAAGTTTATCTCTTTTGTTGGAATCAATTTTTATTGTGGTAATCATAATGAATCTCCTTAGAATACTAGTATACAAGTATTTTAAGGGTTTGTCAAATAGCAAATTAGTATTGTGGTGATTCCTGGAAGCATGGTTCTGATTGTCCATGCGGGATTGTTACGTAACTCATAATGACAATTGTAATGTTGACCGAAGGCGTGTTTTATGTTAAGTTTTTATCTAAACATGTATGAAAATATCAGTGCATAATATCAAAGAATGGATACAGGAATCCGTTGTAAGGATTAAGAAGAGTGCTTTTTTCAAGAGTGTGGCAATGCTATCGGCGTCGAATGTATTTACGGCGGTGGCAAGTTTTATACAGGGGATAATAGTTGCGCGGTTACTTGGACCTGAATTATATGGAATAACGGCGTTAGTAATGAGTTTCCCGGGTATTATATTTTATTTTTTTGATGCGCGTACCTCTGAAGCTACGATTAAATACATGGGTGAATACAGGGAAAAGAATCAGGTTCAGCAGATGATGGCAGTTTGTAAATTAGGGTATCTGCTAGATACAACGATATTAGTTATAAGTTTTGTAGTTGTATTTTTTGCCGCACAATGGGCAGCAGTTAATATTGTGCATAGTAGTGATACCGCATTTTTGATTATTATTTATGGAGTATCCTTAGTCCCGAGGGCATTATCAGGAACAACGGCGGCGATGTTGGTAGTTGTGGGGAAATTCAAGCTAATAGCCTGGATAAATTCATTAATAGCAGTATTGCGGTTACTCCTGGTAGTTTTTTTTGTAATGATAGGGTGGCAGGTAGCGGGAGTAATTTATGCGCATTCAATAGCGACGGTAATAACGGGAGTGGTGCATGGAGTAGTTGCATATATATTTTTCAAGCGTTTATGGGGACTGCTGCCGGTGCGTGCTTCTTTTCATGCATTGCAGGGACGCATGAAAGAAATAGTGCGATTCATATTTTATAATGATATGCATTCACTCATCGGTATTGTTATGAAACAGCTTGATGTATTATTGTTAGGTTATTACCGCAATCCGACAGAAGCAGGATTTTATAAATTAGCGAAGAGTGTAGCACAGATTCTTGGGTATTTTACCGGTCCATTGCAACTGGTGACGTATCCGGAGCTGGTACGTCGCTGGAGCCGTAATGAAATTGAGAATTTCAGGCAGAAGATACGTCAATTGATGTTTCCACTTGGTACCGCTATTTGTGCAGGATGTATGATTTGTCTGCCATTTCTAGGACCGTTAGTAATTTATTTAGCGGGCAGTGAGTATCAGCCGGCAGTAAGAGCACTTCAGATAATGTGGGTATTTTCTTCGTTGCAACTGATCTTTTTCTGGCTCAGACCTGCCTATATGGCAGCCG
>MFGW01000121.1:36716-37054 GCA_001780385.1 Candidatus Fischerbacteria bacterium RBG_13_37_8
TATTGATTAGCTTATGTTAGTATAAAATTGTTCATTGTTCCCTGTTACTGTTCCCTGTCCCCTGTACACTGTTTTAGGATAATATATTGAAAATTAATATATATGATGATACGATACAAACAATAATTCTTATCGGAAATCCCAATGTTGGAAAAAGTGTATTATTTTCATTATTAAGCGGACGGTATACGATTGTATCAAATTTTCCTGGAACAACGGTCGAGTATGAAATAGGGGAGTTAAAGATAGGTGAGCGTAATTTTCGGCTCATAGATACACCGGGGGTAAATTCATTGCTTCCCATGTCAGAAGATGAGCGTGTGACGCGTGATTTGATT
>MFGW01000121.1:37063-38373 GCA_001780385.1 Candidatus Fischerbacteria bacterium RBG_13_37_8
AATGTATATTCTATAGTGATAGTAGGGGACTGTAAAAATATTAAGCGGACACTTAATCTTGCACTACAATTATCAGAGATGGAGTTGCCGGTTATTATTGTATTCAACATGATGGATGAAGCATGGCAATGCGGGATTAAACTTGATGGGGAAAAACTTGGGGAGTTAATTGACATACCGGTCATTGAAACTATTGCAGTACGGAGAAAGGGAATTGATAAGCTGTTGCAGGCACTACAGGATGTCTCGCGTGCTTCGTTCAAGATTTATTATGGCGAATATATTGAAAACGGTATTCAACAACTTATGCCGTTATTGCCGGAGACACCTATTGCAAAACGAGCGCTTGCTTTAATGTTGTTGAGTGGTGATGCTACTTTGGCGAAGGCACTCGAGAATAAACTAAACGCAAAGGATATGGAGAGCATAGTAAATATATGCACTACGTATCAAAGGGAAGCTGATAAGGATCTCTATGAACAAATTCAATTATGCCGTTTAGATAAGACAGAAGAAATACAAAAACAGGTAGTTGCAGTTGAAAAGGAGAGGAAAGATGAATCATTGCTTGAGCGATTGACGATGCATCCCATATGGGGATATGTCGTGCTTTTCTTTGTTTTAGTATTAATGTATTTATTTATTGGCAAAATGGGAGCACAAATAGGTGTCGGTTTTATTGAGGATGTTGTTTTTGATAAATATATAAATCCATGGACAACGCTTTTCTTTAATAAAATTATTGGAAGCAATAGTATTTCTGAATTTTTTGTAGGCAAGTATGGTTTAATAACCATGGCGCTCACGTATGGTTTGGCGATAATATTGCCAATCGTTCTAACATTTTTTATTGGTTTAGGAATTCTGGAGGATTCCGGATATCTCCCGCGTCTTTCAATACTGCTCAACAAATTTTTTAAAGCAATGGGACTTAATGGCAAAGCAGTGATTCCTATGATTCTTGGACTCGGATGCGATACGATGGCAACTATGACTACTCGGATCATGAACACGCGCAAGGAAAGAATATTGGTTACTCTTTTGCTCGCACTCGGCATTCCCTGTTCTGCACAATTGTCCATCATATTTGCCATGGTTGCACGAATGTCAATCTCGGCATTCCTTATATGGTTTTTTGTTGTAGGCATTGTTCTGATTATAGTCGCTTATCTCGCCGCTAAAGTAATTCCGGGTGAAAGTTCTGATTTTATCCTGGAAGTACCACCTCTTAGAATTCCTCAAATAACTAATATTATTATTAAAACGCTTGCACGCCTGGAATGGTACCTCAAGGAAGTTATCCCGCTTTT
>MFGW01000121.1:38407-39032 GCA_001780385.1 Candidatus Fischerbacteria bacterium RBG_13_37_8
AAGATTGGATTGCTTGCTCTGTTGGAAAAAACAGCCAGTCCGCTCATTGTTACTTTTTTACATCTGCCGGCGGAAGCAACAGGTTCTTTTTTATTAGGATTTTTGCGACGCGATTATGCGGCAGCAGGTTTATTCAACCTTTTTACACAGGGGAGCATGGATACTACTGGTGCAATCGTGAGCATGGTGACCATGACATTATTTGTGCCTTGTTTTGCCAATACACTGATGATAATTAAAGAGAGAGGATTATGGCTGGGAATAAAAATAGTAATGATAGTGTTCACTATATCTTTACTGACAGGGGGATTGCTTAATTTTATTCTTCGCAGTTTTTAACTATGAAATGTCCATTATGTGGTTATAAAATTGATGATATTGACACACTTGATTGCAAGGAATGTCCCTTATCAAAAGATTGTCAGATCAAGCACTGTCCAAATTGCGGCTACACTCTGTTCGATACGCGAAAGTGGGAGAAAATAATAAAGGGGACTGGGGAATAGGGAATAGGGACTGGGGAATAGGGACTAGGGAATGGGGACTAGGGACTAGGGACTAGGGACTGGGGCATAAGCGCTCAAATAAGAGGTGTTGACATTACGGAAAATATAATGTATAATAT
>MFGW01000122.1:0-5428 GCA_001780385.1 Candidatus Fischerbacteria bacterium RBG_13_37_8
TAGAACAGAAAGCTTTTTGCGGGTCCCCAGTCCCCAGTCCCCAGTCCCCAGTCCCCATTCCCCAGTCCCCAGTCCCCATTCCCCATTCCCTAGTCCCTAGTCCCCAGTCCCCAGTCCCTAGTCCCCAGTCCCTGTCTCGTGATATAATGTGGGAGATGTATGAAACTTAGATCAACATTAATACAGTATAAAAACCGGCCGTGGCTCATCTTGTGCGGGCTTGCTGTCATTATTCTGGTTCTATATGGGAATGCAATTACGAATGAATTCACATTCGATGATATCAATAATATTATGCATAATGATTATCTGCGCAGTGCGAATGGAATAGCACAACTCGCATTTTCGCCGGTAAGACCTGGTGAGGTATTGCGCGGTTATTTGTACAGACCATTTCTTGCCTTCATTCAATATATTATTGGCTCTGTGTTTGGTTTTTCGCCAGTTCCTTTTCATACTGCAAATCTTATCTTCTATACGCTTAATTGTTTCCTGCTCTTCTTGTTTCTGAAAAAGCTGTTCAATGAACGAATTGCAATCGTTGCCACGCTGATTTTCACCTTCCATCCTATTCATACGGAAGTGGTGGCAAGCGCCGTATCAATTACCGAAATGCTAGCATTTCTGTTCAGCATGTTTGTGCTGATAGCATATTTGAAAAGCTCGGCAAGCATCAAATATCTCGCGATTGTGTCCCTCGGTTATTTTCTGGCACTTCTTTCCAAGGAAACTGCGATACTGCTTCCTCTTGTCATTCTGCTGCTAGCGATTTATCGAAATGAACCGCTCCGTCACTACTTGCATATGGGTATTTGGTGTGGGGTGCCGCTTCTTATTTATTTTATGCTGCGTTATCATGTAATCGGATCATTTCTGCAAAGCATGGAAACACAGATCCCTTTTCTGAATAATCCACTAAGTACCATGCCGTTTTTTGAACGCGTTATTAACGCTGTGCATATTCTCGGTCGATATCTTGTTCTCCTGTTTTTGCCCGTACAATTATCTGCTGATTATGCATACAATTCCATTCATTTGTTGATTTCAGCAAGTTCTATGCTCTTCCTAATATCATTGCTGGTTCATGTAATACTGCTTGGTATTGCATTCGTATTTCTTAAAAAGAATACATTGTTGTCTTTCAGTATCATTATTTTTTACCTTGGTGTATTACCTTCCGCCAATCTGCTTTTTGTGTCTGGAACCATTATGGGTGAACGGTTAATATATCTCTCCAGCATTGGATTTGCCACAGCTATGGCAGGTTTATACTGGTACCTGCATCACACCTGGAATATACACAAGAACCTGCTCACTGCATGTCTTGTAATCATTCTCTTTCTTTTCGGCTGTAAAACAATAGCACGAAATACCGATTGGGAAAATAATTACACTCTTTTCAAAAGCGCCATTCAATACTATCCGGATAATGCGAAGGCAAACTATAATTATGCTGTGTTGAGTTATGAGCGAGGGGATGCAGAAGCATGCCAGCGCCATGCGGAGAAAACGTTGTCAATTTATCCAGATTATTACAAGGCAACCATGCTGCTTGCGCAATTAGAAATAGATCGGGGTAAGTATAATGCTGCAGAACGAATGCTCATGGAAGTGCCATCCATGCCGGATAATATCGAGAGCCTGCATCTGATGCGTGGATTCATTTATGTACAAACCAACCGTTTCACTAAAGCTATTGAATTATATAAAAGCGCATTAGAAAAAATTCCGCATTCATTTGCAATTATGTATCATCTTGCACTCTGTTATTTCGACTTTAAGGATTACGCTAATGCGACACAATATTTACAGCAAGCTATTGAAATCATGGATCATCCTGATGCACATTATTACCTCGGTCAAATATATCTCATTTATTTTGATTACAACAATGCCGCCATTCATTTTGCCATTGCAATTTCTTCACGGCAATTTGGCAACATGAGTATTTTGAATCTCATTTATTGCAAGACACAATTAGGCGAATATCAGCAGGCATTGAAAATTATAGAGGAATCTATTGCCCGGGGTGTGGATGAACCAGATTTGTATTTATTAGCAGCGTATTCATCGTTGAAGATGAACAATATTCCCAAATCACAATATTATTTTGACAAGTTACGACAATCCGGCATACGTTCCTGCACGCAATTGCGTTTCTCTTCTCTCTGCCAGCAACTGATAAGAGGGATTAGGGAATAGGGATTGGGGAATAGGCGCTTAGCGCAATTTTAGTCCCTTGGTTGGGAATTTCTTGCATTTTTGGCAAAAAAAAATTGAACCACAGAGAATCTAGCGTTTTAAGCAAGCAAGGCTCGCTTAAAACGCTAGATTCTCTGTGGTTTTTTTCTTTTTAAAATAACCTGATGAGATATATCTTATTGAGCGCTTATGCCCCAGTCCTTATTTCCTCTTTCGCACGCATCGAGTTTATGCTATAATTAGCAATTACGGAGGTTATTATGAATAGAAGTATCAAATTGCTCATGATCTTCTGCCTCATGACGTTCAGCATGGTTTTGGCAGAAGAAATTCCACAAAAAGATACGGAAAGTACTGTTCCCGAATTGATTGAATTTCATGATGTGATTTATCAAATCTGGCATAATGCTTATCCTGCCAAAGATATTGAAACGCTGAAAGGTTTTGTAAAAGATATCGATGCAGGTTTTGCTAAGATTGAGCAGGCAAAATTACCAGGCATTCTACGTGATAAGCAGGACGCATGGAACAAAGGACTTGCCGAATTTAAAAAGGCAGTCGAGGAATATGACAACGCTGCTGCCGGCAGTGATGATCAGAAACTCCTCGATGCGGCTGAAGAACTGCATGCACGCTTTGAACTTATGATACGCATCATCCGTCCTATTGCTACTGAAGTTGACGCATATCACAGGGAGCTCTATGTTGTGTATCACAAGTATTTACCAGAAAAACAGTATGACCAGATCAAGGGAATTGCGGGAGATATGGTGAATAAAGCAGAAGCCATAACCAAGGTAGTGCTTTCGAAAAGACTGGAATCCAAGACCGAAAAATATCAAAAAGCTGCGACTGTATTGCTTGAGAAGACTAAAAAACTTGCAGACACCTGTAAGTCAGATGCGAATGATGCTATCGATAAAGCAGTCGATGACATGCATAAAGCCTACCAGGAACTGGTAAGTATTTTTGAATAATTTGGCACGACCGGGCGCAATCCTCTATGAAAGGAGGTAGTAATGCTCTATAAAAAGTATCTGCTTATAATAATAGCAAGTTGTGTGCTTATTTGTTCCAATGCACATGCATTGGATAAAGAACAAATTAATGTAGGGATATTAGTACCGATAAATTCATTATATCCATGGGGTGAAATAATACTTGAACCCATGTATGTAATGGAAAATATATTTGAAACGCTTACAAAAATGAAAGAGGGGAGCATTGAAATTGAGCCATGTCTTGCTCTCAGGATTGATCCCTCACCGGATTACAAAATATGGACAGCATACCTGCGCAAAAATGTTACGTTTCATGATGACACGCCATTCAATGCAGCTGCTGTAGTAGCATCGTTCTCTGTGCAGGATTCCTTAAAAAATAAAGTAAAGAAACTTGATGATTACACGGTTGTATTCACACTTGATAAACCAAATGTTACCTTTCCCATAACATTGTCAACTCCTTATTACGGCATAGCATCACAATCAACTATTGATTGCTACAAGACAAACTGCCGCACACCTGTTATTGTGGGAACCGGTCCATACAAATTGCAGAATTGGCACCCGCCATCAGAAATTATTTTGGGTGCCAATGAAGCATATTGGGGCAAAAAACCATTTTTCAAAAAAGCGGGATTTTTTTCATATGAAAAGGATGAAGCATTGCTTGAAGCACTCAAAAAAGGGACAGTACACCTTGCACCGACTATTAAACCAAAAAATATAGCTGCAATCAGTGAGATGCCGCATCTGCAATTCAGAACAATACAAACGTTGTCAATCTGCACATTTCTTTTAAATACAGAACGCAAACCATTCAATGATTCTCGCATACGACAGGCAATTAACTATGCAATTAATAAAAAAGAACTCGTGAGAAAATATTTCCTCGGGGGACAGACTGGAATAGCTGCAAATACATTTACTCCTCCAGCAATTCTACGTCTTTATGATCCGTCACTGTCAAAAGAATATGATCCAGAAAAAGCAAAAGCACTGCTGAAAGAAGCAGGATACCCTGATGGTTTTGAAGTTACATTAGCAATTACCAATAATCCAAGACCCTATCTGCCCGATCCTATAGAAATTTCTAACGATGTCAGCAAGAATCTTCAGGCTGTTGGAATAAAATCAAAGGTTGAGATTATTGTATCGCCTAACGAAAGCGGAAATCCTTTTCTCCAGGGAAAATACGAAATGACAATCTCCGGATGGCTCTCTGATTCTCCTGATCCTGATGATTATTTAACTTCATTATTTGCCACTCAATCTATTGATGCGGCTAATATTTCACGATATTCCAACAAGAAAATAGATACGCTGTTAGAACAAGGACGGAGTCAGAAAAACCCGGCAGAGCGTTTGAAAATTTATCAACAGGTACAAACAATTCTACACCAGGAAATGCCATTTGTGCCGCTTTTTTATTCATTACAGACTATAGCCTGGCATAATAAAATAAAAAATTTTATTCCTCAATCCATTAACAGGTTATATCTGCAACCGCTTTCACTTGAGGAATAAAACAGTGAACAGTGAACAGTGTTGAGGCGGACCACATTAGGGATTGTTACGTTTGCCTCCGACAAACTCACAATGACAAAGCGTCAGGGATTGCTTCGAAAGGGCAGACACATTGGTCTGCCCCTACATCGCAGAACTCGCAAAGAATAAAGGAGATATTTCTATGACGACTAAAACCATTCCCGTCGCAATTATTCAACATAGTCCCGTGTTTCTGAACCTGGAAGCAAGTATTGATAAAGCATGCAGATTAATAGATGAAGCATCGGTACAGGGAGCACGGGTCATTGTTTTTCCTGAGACATGGCTG
The DNA here is from genome assembly GCA_001780385.1 of Candidatus Fischerbacteria bacterium RBG_13_37_8. Lineage (GTDB taxonomy): Bacteria > Acidobacteriota > HRBIN11 > MFGW01 > MFGW01 > MFGW01. The sequence continues at coordinate 5,041 of MFGW01000122.1, forward strand.
CCGGGATACCCGGTTTGGATTGACAGTTCACCCGGTGCTGCATTATGGCGTAATAAATCCACCCACTCGCTCTATCGCATACTATCCGAAAATGCACTCATTATCCCCGGACCACAGGTGAATCGTCTCCTTAAAGCCGCAGAGAAAGCAAATGCATATGTGGTCATGGGTACGCATGAACTGCGCGGCGGTTCACTCTATAATACGATGCTCTTTCTTGGTACTGATGGAACAACCTATCACCTGCACCGCAAACTTACGCCTACCTATACTGAACGACTTATCTGGGCACAGGGTGATGGCAATACACTAACCGTTATCGAGACGGAACTGGGCAGAATAGGCGGACTCATCTGCTGGGAACACTGGCTTCCCTTAGCACGCGCTG
>MFGW01000122.1:5474-10996 GCA_001780385.1 Candidatus Fischerbacteria bacterium RBG_13_37_8
CGTAGGTGATATTCACCAGCTTGCAAGCCGTCATTATGCATTCGAGGGACAATGCTTTGTTCTCGCAGCAGGAACAATATTGCGCTGTTCTCATGTGCTCGATGGTTTTGATTCACTCGCAGAAAAAGATGCTGAAGCGCGTGCGCTACTCGAAGCTATCCCGGGTGAGCCGGCAAAATTGCTGCAGCGCGGTGGAAGTGCTATCATTGCACCGGATGGCTCGTATGTCGCTGAACCAGTCTTCGAAATAGAAACAATCCTACATGCCGAAATTGATACACGCATGATCAGCGAAGGTAAAATGCACCTCGATACCGACGGTCATTACTCCCGCCCAGATATCTTTCAACTTACCGTAAACACAATTCCCTTGATGAATGTGAAATTTACATAAAAATAGGTGACAGTCACCTATTTTAAAGTACCTGCAATTTCTTATTAATTAATATATAATAAGAGCGGAATTAAGTTATGCAGATAGAAGAATTACTACAAATAATAAAACAACGAAGGAGCATCAGGGAATTTACTGACGAACCGGTCAGCGACAACGATATCAAAACACTTATAGATGCTGCACGCTACGCGCCAAGCAATACAAACCGCCAGCCATGGAAATTCATCATCATCCGAAATAAAACTATCCTCTCGCAAATTAGTGAAGTAGTCACTTCACGCTTCGCAGCATTCAGTACCATGACAGAAGATAATGAATTGCGTATTATTTTAAAAGACTACGAGCATTACCTGACATTTTTTGCCACGGCGCCGGTGGTGATATGTGCACTTTACAAAGGTGGAAGTATTTTTTTGAACCAGGTATGCAAAAAAATGGAGCAGAAAGATGCATCATGTCTTATTTCGGCTGAACTGATGAGCGCCTCAATGGCTATTCAGAATCTTCTTCTTGCTGCACATTGCATGGGTCTGGGAGCATGCTGTATCACTGCACCACTCTCCATTGCTAACGAGGAAATTAAGAAACTGCTAAATGTCAATCCGCCGTTCGATATAGCAGCACTCATCACCATCGGTAAGTCTAAGAATACACCTGAACCAACCAGCCGCAAAAGTATCGCACTTATCACGGAAATAATAGAATGACGCAACAGGGAACGAGATGAAATTATTCGAAAGACTATACCGGAATAGCATTGCGTGGCTCAGCAGGAACGTGTACCTGGATAATAATGCGACAACACCGCTTGACGATAATGTCCGGAAAATGATGATGCAAGCAATGAGATATGACGGTAATCCTTCATCCATACACATGTTGGGGGGGCAATCAAGGGATATTGTTGAATGGGCACGTGAACAGACAGCAGCGGTTATCAATGCTGAACCGGACGAAATCATCTTTACTTCCAGCGGAACAGAGGCAAATAATGCAGTAATAAAAGCAATCGTGCGACTGAAAGGCAAAGGGCATTTTATTACTGCCTCCATCGAACATTCATCAGTACTGCAGGTTTTCAAGATAATGGAGAGCATGGGTTGCGAGGTATCATACTTAAGTGTGGACAGGAAGGGTATCATAAATATTGAAGAACTTAAGCGCCAGATTCGTCCGGATACATTACTCATATCCATCATGCATGTGAATAATGAAACCGGCAGTATTCAGCCCATAGCTGATATAGCAGCACTGGCAAAGGAAAAAAACATATTATTTCACAGCGATATTGTACAATCATTTGGCAAATTTACGATAGATGTACGAACGTTGCCGGTCGATTACCTGACATTTTCCGCACATAAAATATATGGACCGAAGGGGATAGGCGGTTTATACATAAGAAAAGGCAAGCCATTCATTCCGTTGATAGAAGGAGGACACCAGGAGAATGGACTGCGAGCGGGCACGGAAGCGCTGGTCAATATTGCCGGCATGGGGAAGGCATGTGAAGAAATGATGCACTTGAATAAGGATGATTTAAGGCAGCATCTTAAGACAATGAAACGAGCACTTTATGAAATATTCAAGCAGGAATTTCCGGATGTGCGCGTGAATGGTGACCTGGAGCATGGTTCACCCACAACCTTAAATCTCATGATGCCGAGTGTTAATAACCGTGAACTGCTTGCCTATCTCGATTTTTTCAAGATATCAGCATCCACCGGTTCAGCATGCATTAGCGGCAGTACCGAGCCATCGCACGTGTTAACTGCAATGGGATTGAGCGCAGAAGAAACTAACTGTTCCTTCAGAATGGGCATGGGCAAATTCAATGATATGCATGAGGTCAATAAATTAAGAAAAGTGCTGAGATATTTCAAAACAGAGAGAGCAGAATTTTTTGACTACATTTTTCCGGCAGATCTATCGTCATCGCAAACGCAAGATTCACAAACAATCCTTGTTGATCTTCGCACGCGTAACCAGAGAAAATTGCATCCTCCCCTGCCGGGAGCAGTATGTGTAAACATCAGTATGAAAGCATTAAAACAATTACCGCGCGATAAAGAGATTATATTAATGTGCGAGGATGGGTACCTTGCGAATGTATATGCCTTGCGGTTAAAGAAAGCCGGCTGGCAGAAGGTGAAGGCGCTGTTCGGCGGATACAGGAGTTGGAGAATGGGGAGTAGGGAATAGATTATGCGATGCCTCCACGCACCTTGAACTTTGAACAAGAAAGAAGCGATGGGCATTTATTGACTTAGCTGTTGAGTGCCGGATAAGATAAGCGCGATTTTCTCATCCGTAAATAGGGATTGATGTTTGATTAATGAGGCGACTGTCAGAGCTGCAGCTCCTTCAATATTCATATTATGATGTTCCTTAATCAGATTCATCGCGTGAGCAATTTCGCCCTCGGTGACAATAAAGAAATCATCCACGTATTGCCTGCATAAATCAAAAGTAATTGCATGTGGTTCAATACCGCCGGCAGTAGCATCAGATAAAGTATCATTGCTCTCCATCTCTATGATGGCTCCGGCTTTGATTGATTCTGCCATTACCGGTGATGCTGCTGGTTGACAACCATACACTTTTATTTTAGATGAAATGTTTTTGAGATAATATGCTATACCGGAGATTAATCCTCCGCCTCCAACCGGAACGATTAGCCTGGAAAGATTATTGTTTCGTTGATAGAGTTCATTATGCGTTCTTTTGCCTCAGTAATTCCTTTGATTGATACTATATTCATAAATAATCATGCTATCATACTCTTTGCATCTATTCAAACATTCCCCATTCCCTATCTCTGTGTTCTCTGTGGTTCAAATTTTTTTGAAAAAAATTGGATTGATAGCTGCCTTATTATTTTGACATGGCATTAAAACATAGTATAATGAAGGATAAAAATTGTGACAAACAAGGAGGTTACAATGAGTGAAAACTCAGGCAAAAAGCTTAGAGTCGGGGCATTGTTATGTGCGTTGTTCGTATGTATTATTATTATTTCATTGGCATGTCCTGTATTCTCGGCAGACAAAAAAAGTACAGCAACTACAAAAGAAAAAGTAAAGGCGGATGCAAAAAGTACACAGTCACCGAAAGTTATCATACCGGAAGGAGCAGAAATGCTGAATGAAAGGTACAAATGGTTTTTTGAAGGAAGGAGAGGTCCTGATGGTTTTATTCCGGTAAATGCACGTTATAATGCAATCAAACAGGAAGAAGAAAATATTAAACATGGTTTATTAAAAGCAGCGCCGGAAGCGATACCGGGCAATTACTGGACGTCAATAGGTCCTGCGCCACTCGGTTCATATTCGGGACGCGTCACCACCATGGCAGCAGTGGATGGGAATACTATTTATGTCGGGGGTGCACAGGGTGGCATATGGAAAACCACTAATGCAGGTTCTACATGGACTCCGTTGACCGACCAGCGTGAATCACTGGCGATCGGTTCAATGGCTCTCGCTCCTTCTAATAATAATATTATTTACGTCGGTACGGGTGAATCCAATCATAGCTGTGACAGTTATTTTGGTGCAGGTGTGTTAAAATCCACCGATGCCGGCGCCAACTGGACATTGCTGGCTAATTCAACTTTCCAGGGCACAAGCTTTAGTAAAATAATCGTACATCCCACCGATCCGAATACTGTATGGGGTTCGACCACGCGTGGAACGGGCGGATTTATCTGTCAGCGCCCTGTATCGACGTACGGAGTCTGGAAATCAACCAACGGCGGTGTCAACTGGAATCTCGTCCTAGGACAAGCTCAAACGGGACTTGCCAGTTGGACGCTGGATCTGGCAATAGATCCATCAAACCCATTGATATTATATGCGGCTGTCTACGGCAGTGGTGTGTGGAAAACTACTAATGGCGGCACAAGCTGGACACAATTATCCGGCGGTTTGCCAACATCGAATCTCGGCGTAATGGACCTCGCTATTGATCCAACCAATGGCCAAATACTTTATCTGACAATCGAAAGCGCAAGTGCTGGCTCACAGTTAGGTTTTTATAAAACTACCAACGGAGGCACAAACTGGACCTCCATGACCATGCCGGGCAGTTTATGCAGTACCTACTGTTGGTACTGTATGTATGTTGATGTTTCACCGGATGGGCAATATGTATGGTTGGGCGGTGTATCTCTCTACCGGTCAAACAATGCCGGATGCTGCAGTTGGTCAACAATGTCAGGTATTCACGTTGATCAGCATGCAATAGCGTGGCCCGGCGATGGTTATTTATGGGTTGGAAATGACGGTGGAGTTTACCGTTCACCCAATCTCAGCGGCGGTTCATGGCAGAACAGAAATACGGGGATTTATATCACGCAATTCTATCCGGGAGCTTCCATACATCCGACCAATGCAAACGGTGCTATCGGCGGCACACAGGATAATTCCTCCTGCCAGTACACCGGCTCCGATTCATGGGCAATACGCGGAAGTGGTGACGGTGCTTTCACCGAGTATGATCATTCAGCTCCAAATACCACGTATTACATTTCCTCGCAATATCTTTACATGCAAAAGACCACCAACAACGGCAGTTCATTCAGTAATTGCACCAGCGGTCTTGATACTACTAATGCTGCATTCATCGCTCCTTATGAAATCTGTCCCAATAATGCTGCGCAATTGATTGCAGGTACTGATAATGTCTGGAAGACGACAACAAGTGCAGGGAGTTGGTTTTCCAACAGTCCTGATCCGCTAGCAACCGGTAATATATCGATCCGTGCAATGGCATATGCAGCATCTGTCCTCAATTGCAGTACATATTTTGTAGGGTTGAAGAATGGTAATGTATACAGAACGACTGTGGGTGGAGGTTCAATAGGGTGGACAAATATTAGTAACGGTCTTCCGACAGATGCGAATCAATACCGCGGAGTGAATGATCTGTCGGTACATCCAACAAACGCAAATATCATCTATGCTGCCATATCAGGATTTGGTGGACCGCATCTCTACAAAACCATTAATGCGCTTGATCCGACGCCGGTCTGGAATGCTTCGGATACCGGAATTCCGGATATTCCCATTAATGCAGTGGTGATTGATCCGACAGACACGAACTATGTTTACATAGGAACTGATAT
>MFGW01000122.1:11064-13487 GCA_001780385.1 Candidatus Fischerbacteria bacterium RBG_13_37_8
CGGTGTATGACCTATTGGCTAATGGTACGACGAATACACTGATGTCATTCACACATGGCAGAAGCGCCTTCAAGCTTACGACGGTCGCAACCGGTGACCCGGGTGAAGTACCTATGAAAGACGGCAGTGGCACACCACTGACAATGTCAAAATTAGGTCCGGATTTAATCATTAGCTGGGGAGTTCCCGGCGGTACCTGTCAGCCAACCGATTACGGTATCTATCGCGGTACGATTGGAACCTATTACTCACATGATCAGTTCTTATGCACCGATTCCGGTTCTGACCTCACTGAAACTATCATAAGTGATATCGCCAGTTACTATTACCTCGTCGTAGCACGCTCCGATACCGAAGAAGGTTCCTACGGTAAAAATAGCATTGGCACACAACGACCAGTCGGCACTACGAAATGCGTTCCAACACAAAACCTCACTGCCTGTAATTAAAAAAGCTACTTCACGCAGTCTATAATATTTAACAATAGGGGCAATGTTTCATTGCCCCTATTTTGTAGGGGCAGACCTGTGTGTCTGCCCTTTCATTACAATCCATAACACATTCTGTAGAGGCAGACCCACGGATCCGTCCCTGCGTGACTTTTGTCATTATAAGTCCCGCGTCAGCGGGACGTAATAATCCACAACGCTCTGTCATTATGAGTCCCGCGCCAGCGGGACGTAATAATCCGTAACGGACATGGCGTCTTTGCGAGTTCTGCGAAGCAGAACGAAGCAATCCCTGACTTTCATGCTTCTTATAGTCCGTTAGGGATTGCCACGTTTGCCTCCGGCAAACTCACAATGACACGCTTGCACTCATTGTATTAAATCATTTACAATAGTAGTACATGAAAATACTGCATGGTTCATTCCTGGTGATCATCATATTATTATGCCTCAGTAATGTCTATACACAGGATAATTCTGCCCCACCATTAAAAAAAATCTGGGAATTCAACAATGATGAACAATTCTCTCATTTCATCATTCGCCACAACACACTTTATTACAGCACTTTAAATTCCTTCGGCGCAATTGATATAAATACAGGTTCTCTTCTGTGGAAAAAACAAATCACCGAAGGATACAGTGGAACATATATTGCTTCAGATGAAAGAAATTTATACGTAACCACAGGTGATGGCAGATTGATTGTCTATGACATAAATACATTCGAACAATTATGGGGAAGACCCATCAGAACTCAAATAGGTTCTATGGCGATTATCGGCAATAAACTTATTTGCATTATTAATGATGGAATTCTTTCCGCAATCAATACAGAAACACATGATCTTATCTGGAAAGCAGACTTGAAAATATTAGCAAGAAGCAAAAGAGCTCCAAAACATCTGAGAATGTCTATTGAGCCAATCATCAAACAGAATTCTTTAATTATCAGCACCTATACTGGCGAGATCATGGCGCTCAATCCTGCGACGGGAATATTTCAATGGCATAACAAGTTGTGTGAGCCCGATGAGAGATGTTGGGCAACAGGCATGACTGTCAGTGAAAACAAGCTATTTTTCACCAGGAATACCGGGGGCATAGTTGCATTGCATTTTCATAATGGGCGCGTTGCATGGGAATTCTCCTTGAAGTATTACACGATGGCTCCTGTGCTCTCAGAAAATAATATGGTTATAATGACTGCAAGGAACGGATATTTATATACTTTCAATGCAACAGATGGAAGACTATTGTGGCTTCATAATGTGTCGAAGCATTTATATCCAATGATTTCGCCGCCTGTTGTGCATAAAGGAATCATATATCTAACGGCAGAGGAGAAGTTGTTTGCATTTGATGGAGCGGGCAGGCAGCTTTGGGAGTGGGATAGTGGAGAGAACTTGGACGGGCATAGAATAGTTATGCTGCGAGATGGGATGATTCTTTCAGGAACGACTGCATTCTACCGATTCTCAACAGGGCAGCCTGCACCCTTACCTCCCTGTTCTCCCGAACATGATGTCCTGGCAAGCTTTGCCTGGCGCTGTCATTATGAGTCCCGCGTCAGCGGGACGTAATGATCCGAAACTCCCTGTCATTATGAGCTTTGCGAAGCAAAGCGTAATAATCCGTACCGGACTATGCTTCTTCTGTACCGTTAAGGATTGTTACGTTTGCCTCCGGCAAACTCACAATGACAAAGAACTAGGCATTGCAACAAAAGGGCGGACACGCGGGTCCACCCCTACAGTGTGCTCGCAAAGAATACGGGAATGAAATAATGCATTCAATGGTTTTATTAATTAAAGGAGGCAAACAATGAAAATAGCTGTTATTTTTTATTCAATGTACGGACATATATACAAGATGGCTCAAGCTATTGCAGAAGGTGCCATGCAAGTTGAAGGTACGGAAGTAACATTAATGCGTGTACCGGAAACATTATCAGACGAGGTTCTGAAAGCAATG
>MFGW01000122.1:13527-14832 GCA_001780385.1 Candidatus Fischerbacteria bacterium RBG_13_37_8
TTGCAACACCCGATGATTTAGCGAAATCAGACGCAATTATTTTTGGAACACCAACACGATTTGGCAACATGTGTGGTCAAATGAGGCAATTTCTTGATGCGACCGGCCAACTATGGGCAAAAGGTTCCTTGATAGGTAAAGTCGCCGGCGTTTTTACCAGCAGCGCCACACAGCATGGCGGACAAGAATCTACTATCTTGACTTTTATCCCCACTTTGATGCATCAAGGCATGATTATTGCCGGACTGCCATACAGTTTCCAGGGACAAATGGGCGTATCTGAAATAACAGGCTGTTCACCCTATGGTGCTTCCACAATAGTAGGACCGGACGGCTCCCGCATGCCGAGTGAAAATGAACTGGACGGCGCTCGCTTCCAGGGAAAATATATCGCCGAAATCACTAAAAAATTAAAAGGGTAAATGCCAATTCCTTGTAATCTGACAACTTGACGCGCTGACTTATTATGCTACAATAGCATGAATGATTACGCAGAATGGCAATTTCCAACCAAATAACAATGCCCATGCAGAACAGCTCCCCGGCAGTACTCCATACCCCATCACACCATCCGAACGATTGCCAATCCTGGATATTCTGCGAGGATTCGCTATCTTCGGAATATTGCTCGTTAATGTACATTATTATGCACGCCCGATTAGAATAGCACTCGCATTAAGTGAACCGGGCATCAGCACCATAGATTATTACATCAAAGCAGCTACCTACTTTTTAGTTGCGGAAAAATTTTTCTCCATGCTTTCATTACTTTTTGGCATAGGTATGGCAATTATTTTTGACCGTGTGCAAAAAAAACATGGTCCATTCGGCACAATCTATGCACGTCGTCTTATCGGTTTATTGATTATCGGCATCATGCATGCCGTGTTCTTCTATGCAGGTGATTTTATTGGTGATTATGCTATTCTTGGATTCTGCCTCCTCCTGTTCCGCAACCGCAAACCTAAAACAATTCTTATCTCCAGCATCATTATTCTCCTGCTCCCTGTTTTTCTGATGGCGCCGAGATTCTTTGCTCAACGCCCACAAACACAACAAATTCAAAAAACCGAACAACGTCTTGAAGATATTCAAAAAAGACGCCAGGCAAGAATTAATAAATATATTGAGCAAAGTATGCAGGCTTATGGAAAAGGTACTTATCCGCAGCTCTTTATGTATCGGCTTAATGAAACAAGGTACCAGTATTTTTCTTTAATGTTTACCGCATGGAAAATTTTCCCAATGTTTTTACTGGGACTCTGGGCATACCGGAAAGGCTATGTGACAGTCTTAGCACAACAC
>MFGW01000122.1:14848-23866 GCA_001780385.1 Candidatus Fischerbacteria bacterium RBG_13_37_8
AAGTGATGTGGGGATCGCTTATCATAGGTAGTGCCGGGTGTGCATTCAGTCTTTATACTGAAATAACCAAGGCAGCGCTTGCGCCATTCCTGCAATTACTTTCCTTCCTCGGTCAGCAGATAGGTGCACCCGCCCTCGCTATCTTTTATATTGCCGCTATTATACTTCTCTATTACAGCAATATCGGGAAAACATTCTTGAGTTTATTCGCACCCGTGGGTCGCATGGCTATGAGCAACTATATCTTTCAATCACTCATCTTCACCACGCTCTTCTATTCCTATGGATTTGGCTTGTACAATAAAACAAGCTATGCGCAGAATCTGATCATGGCAGTGGTATTCATGGCTATTCAAATAGTACTCAGTTATGCATGGCTGAAGAAATTTTCCTACGGACCACTCGAATGGCTCCTGCGTAGATTCTCCTACCTGACCAATTTATAAAAAATCAAACATATATGAATGCCTTTTCTAAAAGATCGGAAACATCAAGAACAGTTGACCAGTGCTTCAAATAATCAATATCCAGTGAGCCTTTTCTGACTCTCATTATCCCTAAGACATCTTTCCATTGTGTATTCATTACTTCATTACTCAATTTGAACCAAATCAATTTTTCCAGAATAATATCCTCGGCACTGGCAAAGTAGGCTTCAAAGAGTGGTTCTTTTCTAAGTACATGGAGATTGCGCCGCGAAATCTCTTTTTTGCTGTAGGAAGTATCTTGGGCTAAAAAAATATCTATTTTAAATGAACTGACAAAATGAATAATGTTGAAGGAAGTTTTATGAGAAATTGCATTGCGTACCATTGTTTCGTCAACATAAAATTCTGCTTGTAAATTTTGAACAAAGCTGTTGACATGTTCCGGCCTAATATCCGCAATTATATCTACATCCTGGGAACTGCGAGGAATTCCATAAAGTGAGCTTGCAAAGGAACCACCTATATAGTAGATAATATGCAGTCCTTCCAAAACAGAGACCACAGCAGCAATTATTGCGATTGGATCTGATAGCATCATAATCCCTTTTGATCGATATCCCAGTTATATACTTTTAGCATAATTTCTTTATCGAGCCATAATGCAGCAAGTCGCAGCCTGATTTCCTCTTCACTTGCATTTGGATAACGTTCAGAAATACCTGCCAGAGCAAGTTTCTGACAGGTAAGGATCAGCGCACACACTATCTCTATTTTTTGCCATGAAGGCAATTGCTTGTATCTCTCAATCAGATATTGTTCAATCTTTTCATCGGTATCAGTCAATTTATCTTTTTTCATTATCATGTCATCCAAATTATAAAACATTTTTTCGATAAATCAAAGAAATGGCTCTTAAACTTAGAACAAACTGGCTGGGGATTGAGACGACTCGGCTAAACTTGATTTACTAATATGAGTATGCGATAATGAAATATGGGAACGAAGCATAAAGAGAAGAAGAGCATACGGGTGTTGTACATTATTGTTTGGACGACTGCTGCATTATTTTGTATGCAGGATGGATTAGTTGCTCAGACAAAAACATGGGCACACAGATATAGTAGTCAATACTCGGACTACGTCTATGATAGTAAAGAGACTTTAGATGGAGGTTATATACTTGCAGGTAAAACATTCATGTACGAGTGGAACTGCAATGTAGAAGATGATTTGATAGTTATCAAATTATACTCTGACGGGAATGTAGAATGGCAAAAAGCATATTACTATGTAAATTCAGCAGAAGCTCGCGCCATAGAGTTGACTGCAGATGGTGGTTATATAATTGCAGGCAGTTCATATGGTGCTAATATTTGGATTTTAAAATTAGCCAGTGATGGAGAAATTGAATGGCAAAAAGAATATAGTGGTACAGAATGGGATAGTGCATATTCTATTAAGCAAACTGGAGATGGTGGTTATATAGTAGCCGGTCATACAAATTCAATAAGCGGGGATTTCAATCATGATGGTTTAGTTATGAAGCTGGATGTGACAGGCAATGTAGTATGGCAAAAAACGTATGGGGGACTAAATGATGATTTCTTTTATGCAATCGATACTACAAATGAAGGAGGATATATTGCAGCCGGGACCACCTATTCATTTGGTTCTGGAAATATTGATGCATGGGCACTGAAACTTGACAACCATGGGCAAATATTATGGGAAAAAGTTATAGGTGGTACCAATAGTGATGAGATTCATTCTGTTAAAAAGATATCGAGCGGTAATTATATAGTATCAGGATGGACCAATTCATTTGGCGCAGGAGGATTAGATGCGTGGATCATTGAACTGGATATCAATGGAATCATCCTAATGCAAAAAACTTACGGCACCAATAATGATAATCAAGCCTATGCAATTCAGGAAGTATCAACTTCAGGTTACATAGTTGCAGGAAAAAGCTGGTACACGGGGCGGGGCAATGATGCCTGGATTCTGCGACTGGATCAGTATGGGGCAATTCTTTGGCAAAAAGCATACGGTGGAAGCAATGATGAGGAAGCTTCTTCAATCGTGCAGGCGCAGGATACTTCATTTGTCATTGCAGGACAAAAATATACAAGCATAAATAATATTTGGGTATTCAAGACGGATCAAAATGGTGAAATGAACTCAAGTTGTGATATTGATATCGACACGACAGCGACCAGTGCTAATTCAGTGGCAATCATTCAGGATACCATCGCTATCGTTACGACTGCTTCTTTACAAACAAATGCGATGCAATCCACAGCAGTGAATTTTCCTGCTTCGAACACAACGGAATGCACCGGATATATTAATGCGCCCGAGATGAGTGTAGAGCCGGATGGTATTGATTTTGGCAATATTATGCCGGATTGCAGCAGTCAGCAAACAATCACGGTGAATAATACAGGTGAAGCACCACTTAACATAATATCTGTATCATCTCCTAATTCTCCATTCGTTAAAATAGCCGATAATTGCACTGGAATAAGCCTACCTCCAACCCAAAACTGTACCATCATTATTGAGTTCCAGCCTGCCATTCAAGGCGATTATCATGATACTGTTGAAATCACCTCTAATGATCCTTACAATTCTTTATACGCAATAAATTTAGCGGGCATAAGTGCTGCTATATCTTCAAATACATGGGCACGTCAATTTAGCGAATCTAACGGCTACATAAGCATTTCATCTGTAGACGAAACTGCGGATCAATCTTTCCTGGTAACAGGAACTATGCATAATTCTTCGCTCCAGGGATTGTTGATTATGAAACTCAACAAGCTAGGAGAAATAACATGGAAAAACGTATTCAATAGTGATAAATATGAAGAGGATGTTAAAACTATCGTCGCATCTACGAATGATGGTGGCTATATTGTCGCTTATGAAAGAATCTATGGTTTTGGGATTCTTAAATTTAACAATTTGGGAATTATTGAATGGGAAAATTCATACGGGGATTCATATTCAGTAAGCGCACAAGTTATCAAGCAGACTAATGATGGAGGGTATATAATTGCCGGAAATTCATGGCAAAGCGATAGCGACGGATGGATAATGAAACTCGCCAGCGACGGCACAATAGCATGGCAAAAAAGATATGGTGGTTCTTTTCAAGATTATTTATTTTCAATAGAGCAGACTAATGATAATGGATACATAGCAACGGGCTACTTTGAAGATATATGTCATTCCTGGCAACTATTATTATGGGTATTAAGGATTGATGCTGACGGGAACGTGCTTTGGCAAAAGGGATATCCTTATATTTATTATCCTGGAAATTATTCAGGCACAGATGTCGAACTTGCAGACGACGGATACATCGTAGCAAGCAGTACATACCTGCCAATCGGATATTCTAATGCCCGCATAATAAGACTTGATGCAAATGGCAGCATACTATGGGAAAAAGTATATAGCAGCAGTAATGATGATTTTATTTCTACTATCAAAAAAACGTCGGATGGCAATTTTGTCGTAAAGGGAATGACATCATCATTCGGATATTCTAATGCAGCCTGGCTTTTTAAAATTAACCGTGATGGATCACTCCTGTGGCAAAAACAATATGTACCAGATTCTTTTTACTTTTTTGAATCTCTTGAAGAAACCTACGATCATGGATTAATACTTAACGGAAGAAATGGATATGGGAGTGCACCAAGCTGGTTATTTAAAACGGATAAAGACGGTAATATGCAATCCTCATGCGATTTTATCATCGATACTACTGCGACTGTTCAGGATGGATCCTACGAAGTTTATACAATCAACAGCAATGAGAACAGCACAACGTATCCCTCGCAGAGCACTACTATGACTTCTTCAATACCGCCTATAATCGATAATCTTGAATGCGGGGGGAGCCAATATCATCCGGAACTGACTGTAATTCCCGATCCTCTTAATATCGGGAATGTTCTTGTCAATACAATTGAACAACGTGCTATGGCAATTACTAATTCAGGAACTGAAGCATTACGCATAGGCAAGCTGTCGGATCCAACAGCGCCGTTTTCACTTATAAGCAACACATGCGAATGTTCTACCTTGCTTACAGCATCAAACTGCGAAGCGGTGGTTCAATTTTTTCCGAACTCGGAAGGGACATTCGCTGATCAGGTAATTATTCAATCTGATGATCCGGAGAAGCCAGCATATCCGGAAATTATTCAAGGCAAAGGAGTATTGTCCTCTGAGCCGGATATTATGCTTGCGCCTGAGGAAATATCATTTGATACAATGGCAGGTACTGCTGTGACTGAGAATATTACCATAACAAATGTCGGAATAGATGATTTGATAATAAGTACTATAACAGCACCGGTGCAACCTTTTACGATAATAACTGATGAATGTTCTGGACAAGTAATTCCGAAACTATCGCAATGTTTAATAGAGGTAAAATTTGAAACACTGCTGAAGGGGCAATTTTCAGGAATAATAGTAATTCATTCGAATGATCCTGATGAATCAGATGCTGTAATAACAATAAATGCATTATCTCATGGAACATGGGCGCACACTTATGGTGGAACAGGTGATGAAATTGCTTACGATGTTCAACAAACAAGTGACGGTGGGTACATAATAGCAGGCACTACTACCTCATACGGTGCTGGTGGAATCGATATTTGGATAATTAAATTAGATTACAATGGCACATTGATCTGGCAAAAAACATTTGGGACTACAGGTGATGATTATGCATACGCAATCAAACAAACAAATGAGGGTGGATATATTGCAATAGGAAAAATATCCACACAATCAGGAATATGGGTAGTCAAACTAGATCCTTCAGGAGCTGTCATCTGGCAAAAAAATTATCAGGGCTATTGCCTTACAGGTAAAGAAATAATACTTGCAGGAGACGGAGGCTATCTCATCCTTGGAGATGTTTATGACAATGACAGTAACTACAATATCATGCTTATGAAATTGGATAGCACGGGAAATATACTATGGAACAAAAGTTATGATTTATATTATGATTATGCTACTAGCATAAAGGAAACAATCGATGGTAATTACGTGTTATCAGGTGGAACTCTTTATTTAGGATCATTGACTAATTACGATATTTCGATATTAAAAATAGATACTCAAGGAAATATCATCTGGGCAAAAACATTTAATACAAACAGTAATAATATTGCTAATGCGATAGCTTCGCTTAGTGACGGCGGATACTTAATATCAGTCAGTGATGACAATGGATCTTCTTTTTCAATCACAAAATTAAGTGCAAATGGCAACATTATCTGGACTAAAAGTTTTACTGGCTATTTTGATATCCTTGCATTGCATCAAGCTAATGACGGCAATTATGTCATTGGAGGATATTCAAATGATTTAGGGGACGGCATCTTTTTTATGAAGATGGATCCCGATGAATATACAATTCCCAATAAATTATACGGTTGCTTCATTGATTATTTAAATGCTTATGCAATGGAACCAACGCGCGATAATGGTTATATTATCGCTGATACTACAGCGAACTTTGGAGCAGGAGGACTTGATTTTTGGATTCTAAAAGTAGATATGAATGGAGATGTTAATGCATCTTGCGGCTTAGTTTGGAATTACAATGTATCGCCATGGCCTATTCAATGGCAGGAAATATATAAGCCTTTTTCAATCAAGTCAGATTCATTTTCAATTAATCAAGGATATATCCAGGATTCTGCAACCAATGCAATGGATACATTTGTTTGTGAGGGACCACTGGCAGCACCCGGTGCTGTTCCCGATAATAACAATTATCCAGGTGTTCCTTTAACAATGATGAAAACCGGTGCTAATCTTCAACTGACGTGGGGCTCTCCCGGTAATAGTTGCATGGTTACAGATTACGGAGTACACCGCGGGACACTTCCATTTATAAATTATAACCACCACCGCTATTTGTGTACAACTGGAGGAGAAACCGCTGTTATTCTGTACAACCAGGATGCCAGCCATTATTACCTTGTTGTGCCGGAAAATGTAAGTGCTGAAGGATCATATGGACTTGATTCTTCTGACAATCAGAGGCCCCCGTCAAGCCCGCTTGTCTGTTATCCTCAAAATCTGACTCCCTGTAATTAAGCCTTTGCCCTGCCTCTTTAAAATCCTGAAAATGCCATGAGATGAAGCAATGTTTAATTGCACGTACCAATTTGTTGTGGGGAACAGGAAGATGGTGAAGCTGGTCTTTGCAAATTAGACGAATCAAGTCCATAGGAACCTTCATGCCCGGCGTTTCTCGCCACAACGAGATAATAATAGCTGTTGGTGCCCTGGGTAATTACAACAGATGTGGTTCCGCATGTTGTGCAAGTTACAGGAACATGATTATATCCCGACCACGGTAAAGAACCCCGATAAATCCCATAGTCCTGCGTTAAGCAGGTACCTCCCGGTGCATCCCAATTGAGTGACAGATTAGCTCCATCTTTAGTGATGCTGAGAGGTAATCCGGGATAATTATCATTGTCCGGTACTGCGCCGGGTGGCTCTCCTTCTGAAATGCAGCTTTCACTCCAGAGAACTTGCACATCATCTATGTACCAGCCACCGCTAGAACCTAAATCATTCGTCGCATATTTAAACCTGATTTTTATAGCGCTATTTTCATAAATTGACAAATCAGCGCTATGCTGTATCCAATTCATCCCAAAACCCGTGAAACATGATTGATTAGCTCCAATGCAAGAATTAGTAGCCAAGCCGGGATAAGTAGGAGTAAGATCAAGTTTATTCCATGTTATGCCATCCTGTGATATTTCTACTATACCCCCATCATTGCCATTATCAATACTGTATAAAGTCCAGAAAGTTAGCTGGGGATCAGAATTTTGTGGAGGCAATAAGAAATTGACAAGAGTAAGGGTATCACATTGGTTATTGACATTACCGGAATGAACTGAATGTGATGCACTGTGAGACTGAGCAATGGTCCAATTCCAATTTGCAGAGATATACCAGTTGCCAAGACCTGATTCAAAATTATCATTAAAAACCGGAGTGATCAAGCCCGCTGGTGTTGCATTCTTTTTTATAATGTTTAAATCAGTATTTCCATTATTGCAAGGTCCATTGCCATTAGATGAAGAATCTTCCGCTCTGACAACATAGTAATACTGTATTCCGTAAGCAACATTAGTATCTATGTAATCAGTTTCACTGACACAAGATGCAATCATATTATCTGCTGAAGGAACAAAATTCGGATTAATACTTTTATAAATGTGATATGTGACATTTGGACTGACGGTACAAGTTGAACTTGCAGCATCCCAGGAAAGAGTTATGCGGCAATTTTCAGAACCCGGTCCTGTTGCTGATTTTATCCCTGCAAAAACAGGAGGTGTTGAACAATTCGGGGAGCTGTTCTGACAACCTGGAGCAGCAAATATTTTCACATCATCTATCCACCAGCCTCCATTTGCTGTTGAAGAATCAGTTGCGTAGGTAAATCGCACCTTGAAATCTCCTCCAGCAAAAGCAGAAAGATCAGCCATATAATCTGTCCATTTAACAGAATTACCGCTAAAAGCCGGCTGAGGATTTGAGCCTAAGCAAGTTCGGGCATAATTATTGGTATATCCAGGGTAGTTTGGTGCCATTAATTCTATTTTTGCCCAGTTTGTCCCATCGGTTGAACCTTCAACAATACCAGCATCATTTCCACTTTCAATTTGATGAACGGCGCGGAAAAGTAATTTAGGCGCTGAGTTGGCTGGGAAAGTAATAAAGGCATCTTTTGTTAAAGTGTCACATAATTGGTCATTCGCATTGCCGGAATGAACTGAAGCTATGCCACTATAAGAATGTTTGGTGGTACGATTCCAATTTGCAGAGACATTCCAGCTATTAAGATTATTATCAAAATTATCCAGAAAGGCAGGATAAATAACGCCACCAGTCGGCACATTAACTAATTTATAGGTATTTTCATCAATATTACCCCCATTGCATGGACCTGTGCCTCCGTTACCCGGATCTTCTGCCCGTACTATATAATAAAATTGATACGCATTTGAAACATCTGTATCAACATAAGATGTTTCCGCCACGCAGGTTGCAATTTGGTTAGTAGGATCAGGAGTAAAATTCTGATCCATGCTTTTGTAAATAGTATAGGTAACCGGAGGAAATGATGCGCAGCTTGAAATAGCTGGATTCCACTGCACAGTAAGAGAACAGGATTGAGCTTGATCATTATTTACGGCGGTCACTCCTGCAAAGCAGGGTGATAACCTGCATGTACCTGTAGCAATCACCGATACCCATTCACTATGCTTCGATTCACAATTTCCTCGCCCTGCAATACTATAAGAATAGGTATTGCCGCCCGAAACTATATTATCAACATAATAAGCGGTGCCAATATTTTCAGCTACTAGTTCCTCTTTTATGTGACCGCAATGGTAATATTTTCTATAAACATTATAGCCTGTCGCGCTGCTATCCGGAGACCACGATACGGTAATTTGATTAGGACTAGTAGCTTCAACGGTAACAGAAGCAGGCATTTGCACTCCGCACTCCCTGCAAT
>MFGW01000122.1:23916-28097 GCA_001780385.1 Candidatus Fischerbacteria bacterium RBG_13_37_8
GTCCAGGCAGCAGCATGATTCAACCTTCCCAACGGAGCATTAGTTATTGATGTGGCTGTCCAGGAATCGGTACTGCTATTATACCTCCCTCCTGTTTTTAGGTAACTGCTCGCACTACCACTCCAGACAATCATTTCCGTGCCTGTCCATACAGCAGAATGCCCATATCTTGCTGCAGGAGCATTTAGCAATGGAGTAGAAATCCACGAATCAATCTCAGGATAGTATTTGCCGCCTGAATTCAAATAATAATAGCTCGTAGAATAATACCTTCCGCCCCAGACAATCATTTCAGTACCCGTCCAAATAGCCGTGTGCCCTATTCTGCCTACCGGAGTATTATTAGCAGTACTTAAACTCCATGTATCGCCTACTGGATTATATTTTCCACCATTACTCAGATATAAATTACCATCGGAATAGAGATAAATTAGTCCACCCCAGACTATCATTTCATTTCCTGTCCACACAGCAGTATGATTTTCTCTTGGAATTGGAGCATTTATAGTTGTTGTTGCAATCCATGAATCAAGATATGGATTATATCTTCCGCCTGTATTAACGTAATGCGAACTCGAATCCTGGTAAAATCCACCCCAGACTATCATTTCACCTCCTGTCCACACAGCGCTATGATTTCTCCTTCCGTTCGGAGCATTCACGGTTGAAGTAGCTATCCAGGAATCAGACGCCGGATTATATCTGCCTCCCGATTTAAAATAATTAGTTGATCCTGATCCTTTGCCACCCCAAATTATCATTTCTGTGCCTGTCCATATTGCGGTATGTAAATCACGTGCTGCCGGTGCATCAACTAGAGAAGTCGCTGTCCATGTATCGGTGACTGCATTATATTTGCCGCCAGTATTTAAATAAATCTCATAACCTCCTGTTCCTCCCCACACGATCAATTCAATACCTGTCCAAACAGAAGCAACAACAGAACCTTTAGAGGGCACATTATTTTGCGAGGTTGGGATCCAGGAATCAGATGTCGGATTGTACCTGCTGCCCGTATTGAATCCGTTCCCTCCCCAAATAATCATTTCAGTTCCTGTCCACACTGCAGTATGCAGTTCTCTCGCAACAGGGACATTTAGCATGCTTGTTGCAACCCAGGAATTACCGCCAGGATTATATCTGCCGCCACTATCTAAATATCCTGATGCGATGTTGTCTCCTCCCCAAATAATCATTTCACTCCCTGTCCAAATGGCAGAATGTTCATTTCTTACATCAGGGACATCATTCATAGAAGTTGCTACCCATGAGTCAAGTAACGGATTATATTTTCCTCCTGTATTAAAAAATGTTGAAAAACCACTATCTCCACCCCAAATTATCATTTCTGTTCCTGTCCATATAGCAGTATGTCTTTCACGAGCCTGCGGCACATTCAATACTGAAATATTATTCCAGTTGTCGGTTACTGGATTATATCTGCCTCCTGTATCTAAAAATGTACTATAACTTGAAGCACCACCCCATATAATCATTTCATTCCCAGTCCAAATAGCGCTGTGATAACATCTCCCGACCGGAACATTTACCATATTTGTTGATGTCCAGAAATCAGCAAATGGATTATATCTGCCTCCTGTATTTAAATATGTACTGGATACTGACAAACCACCCCATATAATCATTTCGGCTCCTGTCCAGATTGCGGTATGGCTCATCCGCGCTTGAGGAGCATTAAGCGTAGAAGTAGCAATCCATGAATCACTTGCAGGATTATAACGTCCACCCGTACTTAAATAACCTGATGAAGAATACCCGCCCCAAACAACCATTTCTGTACCCGTCCAAATTGCAGTATGTGAATAACGAGCCTGCGGGCAATTTTCTAATGAAACCGGTACCCAATAATCTACTGCAGGATTATAACGCGCGCCTGTATTAAAATATTCGCTATCCTCTCCTCCCCAAATAATCATTTCAACTCCTGTCCATACCGCAGTATGGTATCGTCTTTTCTCTGGAGGCCCCTCAGTTGGCACCCAGGTGTCATCAATGCATGAAGAATCATTAATTTGAGGCAAAAAATATTTATAATTCAATTCCTCAATTGACGTGCTGAAATTCGCTTGAACTTTCTTCCACCAATCATCAAAAGAAAGCTTCTGTTCTGCAAACCTCTCATCCTGTTCATACCACACTCTGATATGTCTATCCACAAGCACCGGACGTGCTAAACATTCTGCAATTACTTGTGGACTATTATCCAATGCTTTCCAGATTTCTCTCAGTATCTCCGGTTGCTTGGTGTATTGAGCAATTCGTATCATTTCAGCCTGAAGCTGAAAACCTTCAATAGGCCTCTGCCAGTAATAATCAAGAGCTTGCGTCTTCTTAAGAATATCCTCCACCTTTAACCTGATAATGTTCTCAGGCATGATCAAATCAAATGAAGGCTTGTACGCTGAATTTTCTGCCGGCCAAATTCTATGCTCCCAATATATTTTCTCAATAGCTGTTTGACAATCTACCCTCTCTTCGTAGCTCATGCCTTGCGTCTGATCAGCAAATATGTTGCAATACATAGCTATTGATATTAGAACCGATAATAAGCAATACCAAATGCTGACATGCAATGCCTTTATTATCTTCATTTTATTACCTGCATCGCAAAAAAGATCCAAAAAATTCCTTGCTCATAGCATAACATAGTAACACACTTGCATAAAACATGTCAATTCTTCCGGCAAGAAAAATATCAGGGAATTCGTGCGCGATGGCGGCGGCTATATAGGAATATGCGCCGGCGGATATTTTGCCGCTGAAGTAATAACCTTGAGAGGACAAGATGCTGGAGAAGGACTTAAATTGCTGCATGGTGAAGCACGCAGCCCCATGATGGAACTCGTGGATGCACCGATCTATGGCATGACTCAAGTAAATATCTCCGATCACAGCCATCCTATTACGCAATCGGAATCTGATTCATTGATGGTATTATATTACTGGGGACCAGCATTCCATTTATTCATTAATTCGAGCGTATCCATCCTAGCCAGCTATCACAGGAACGGGCTACCTGCAATGGTTGCATTTACCTATGGTTCAGGTAGGGTGTTTCTTTCAGGACCACATCCGGAAATTGAGGAAGACGACAGCCGCGACGGTGTGTCTTCGTACGATGAACTCGAGGATGAAGGCTCCGACTGGGAATTAATGCGCAAAGCCACCCAATGGGTACGGCAATAAGAAACCACAAAATAAACAGAGAAGGAATAGAGAACGCGAGCCATTCACCATTCCTCAATGCCTATTCACTAAAACCTAACTTCATAAGAACCTGACATGTACTTACGCACACCATTAACTATGAAAACAACACTCCCTCGCTGTTTAGCCTTGCGAAGCAATTTGCCAAGGAATTCTTTCCTTGCAAATTTGCGAAGCAAAACGTAGCAATTCCAAATGTACTATTTTTATTACACACTATGGTTTCTGCCAAATCGTTGTCTGTGTCAAAACATTGCTGCTTTGGTGCATTATCAACCACTTAGGCGGAACTCCCCATTCTTCTATTGGTAACCAATTAGTATTGTCTACGAGCAAGCAACCTTTGCTTTTGAGCTTGGGTAATGCTGCTAAAATACAAGCCTGGCGATAATGACCATCCACAACCACAAAATCTAAAGATTCATCTTCAAAATCCTCAATAATGCTCACATAAGCTGGCTGCTTATCGTAGAAGGGTTTCGTGGGTTCTTCTAAACTGTGTTCCAGCCTAACGAGACAACACTTAATATGTTTGTATCCCTTTTTTTGAATCTGGTTTATCACTTTTTCGTGCCATAAAGGATCGTACTCTATGCTTAGGAGACGTTTCATACGCTCACCAAACCAAAGTGTACTTCTTCCACTCCCCCATTCAAGCCCTACCTGGGTTCCGTCAAGAAACATTTCGCAGAAGCGAATTGCTTCTTGAGCCATCCACGGCTCTTTAGGATGTAAGATCTCGTAAAGCCTATGCCAAGTTCTACGAGCTAAGTAACCTGATTTTATTAAATTGGAAAATTTCATAGGCTCGCTAAAAAAAAACCAATCTTCAGTCTTCAAATATTATAAAGGAGCAATTAAACAATGTCAACTAAAAATTATTGCGTCAAACTTGCTTTTTCTTTATATCTTCCTGACCAAATACTGAGTAAGAAAATCCGGTCATCCACCAA
>MFGW01000122.1:28106-30767 GCA_001780385.1 Candidatus Fischerbacteria bacterium RBG_13_37_8
GACTGACTATCCATAAATTGATCTCCCTTACTACCTGATTTTCCTTGTTCTCACTATTTTGAATTTACCGTTCATCAATAGACGGGGTCGTAGGATAACATCAGACCCTGCTGTAACATAGATTCCATAATCGTTTCAAAGGGCTTTGTGGAAATTTCATCAAAAAATGCTAGACCCCGATCCCTACCCTGTATTCACCGGGAAAGGCTGTCATAAATTTGTCATTACCTGTCCCGTTCCGCTAATCACATTGTACAGCCGGATCAGCTTCCATCTGTGGCCCTTGAGGTTGTTGAATAAGGACATTGTTTTTCAGCACTATATCATTTCTGAATGAACAGGTTACCTTTTCTGTATACTCTTTCATGTCATTTTCTTCCCAAACACCATCCTTACCCGCACTTGCAATAATATAGTTGTCGGGACCTACAGACTCAGGATTCTCTTTCCATGCAATATAGCGAAAGTCATTTTTCCATGCATCCTGAACATATATTTTATCAATATATTTAGGCACCAGTAAACTTTGCAGTTGCTGTACCGGTAATGTCTCAGGATATGCATTATGATCATTTTTATAGGATTCGACTGCTGCAGCTATATTTTGAATTTCCATTCTGGTACGAATTTGCCTGGCGCGATCCCTTGCATTAAGAAAATTCGGTATCGCAATTGCCGCTATGATTCCTATTATTGGAATCGCAAAACTCATTAAAATTACTACCATTGTACCTATTATCAATGGATTTGAGCTTTGCAAGTCAGTAACCTGCCTGATTTCATCTGCAGTGAGTGTTGCAGGATCTCTTTGAGAAAATATGATCTTAATTCCAGGTTTATAAAAGTAGATTAGCAATAGAATAGAAATTATTGTACCGAAAGGAAATCCCAATAGTCCTATGAATGAAAAGACAAGCATTATGGTTCTCCCATAGCTCTTCAAATTCCATAAACCGTACCCGCAAAAAAAATTGATAATTCCCAGTGCAATAGCAACAATTGCCATATACATGAAATTATTATATTGAGAATGAACCATCCCGATTATCAACGCTATACTTATTATAATCCATACCGCAGCCACGAAGAATTCTATTATGCTAAGCAATGTCACAATTCCCGGACGTTTATAACCTCCAAACGCCGATGATTCAATTTTAGGTTGTTCCTCATTCATAATCTCTCCTCTAAAGGATTGCTTGAAAATTTTTTGCATCAACAAGGCGCTTGCAAATAAGGTTCACATTTCTATTGTAACCGCTAGTACAATTTTGGTTCTCATATAAATTGGAATCAATTATAATTCTTTTAAACACCATGTCCTCTTATTATTATGAAATAATCAGGAAGCGATGTCAATCCAAGAATATAATCTCTGTCGAGCATCACAGTATCAAGAACAGATATCTCCAACAGAAACCTATCTGTTCTTTTTATAATAACCTTTATTGTGTGATCCTGGTCTATTGGCAATAGGAGAGAGGAAGAAGGAATGCGGGTGAAACATTATTTTTTTTATCGTAAGATGGGGGAGGTTTGTTGATGGAAATGCACATTTTGCCCTCTGGTGTGATGCTGTAATTCCAGCGAACACCCCGACACATCGAAGATTCAATACCGGGAATGCTTGTCGGCCATTTCCCATCAGGTGAAATCGCTTTTGCTTCTTTTATCTGCAGGATCTTATCTGTTAATTCGAAATTCAGCCATACCACTTCCAGACAAATCAAATGACGGTGATAAGGGAAAAAAGGGGAAATAGGATCAATCTCATTCCATGAGGCATGAGGAATTTCTAGCTCATTCCATGAACGATCAGGATATTCGTGACGAATATATGAATATTGATCTGATGTGCATATGTCATTTTTCTTGTGAACCTGTCCTATCAATTCACTTGCTCTTTTCAAGTAATCAGCAATACAGATCCGATAATAAGGCTTTATGAGTGGACCTGCAATATACTTCCAGTACAGTACTTCTGATCTATCAGGCTGAATCTCCTCATAGCTTTTATGAGAGCTATTTCTCATTATAGCCTCACTTTCAAGTTTGTCTTTTACTATATCTTCAAAGTCGAGGTAGTACAGCATTTCCTTTTCTAATTGGAATAACACAGTTTCCTGATGCCTATCATCTTTCAAGCGATTATGCCAGTATGATGGCACATTGTCGATCTTTCTTAATATGACTGCAAGATCATTTAAATGACTCCCAGATAGCCTCGATGCTATTACATCATGCGCATTTTCAAGAGATTGATTTAATTTCCATTCTGTATCCACTATTCTTAAAGCGTCCTGTTGTTGTCCTGCATTTAATTTATCAAGGGCAAAAGCAACAATCACCCTGTGCAAATCCATCATTAAAAAAATAATATCAATATGATGATCCTTGATCTGGGTTGTCCCCCACTCCGGTACCTCATGACTGTCAAAATAATCACAGATTGTATCAATGGTATCAGCATGAGTATCCAGATATTTTTTTAATTTAGCAGGAGGTGCAGAGACTATATTATCGGTTTTGTTAAGCTCCTGATCGCGATAATCATACATTTCTCCTTTCACATCATAAAACGAAGGTACAGCAGGGGATTGTGCCAGATCTTTATCCCTACGGCTAAGCCCCAGTGCTTTGGTAAATTCTTCCAGCTTAAAT
>MFGW01000122.1:30785-32407 GCA_001780385.1 Candidatus Fischerbacteria bacterium RBG_13_37_8
GTCTCAAGGAAAGGTTTTCTAATATATTGATAGGAGTAATAATTCTTTTCCCATGAGCGTTCTGCTTCTCTTTCCATGATTGGAGCAAGAATATTTCCTGCTGCTAACCAGATGATAATTAAGCCTGAAGTCCAAAGAACCACTAACGCTGGGAATCCTAAAGCAATCATAGCAATGGCTTTCAGGTTCGTTATTTTCATGCCCTGTTTTCTTCTCCTGGTAATCATCTTCCAGAGAACCGTTGCTGCAAAAATAAAGGGGCTGGCAATTATCACAAATACTAAAGCTGGCATTGTAGGATATGTTTCATTTGCGTAGGGAGAATGAAGAAAAGCAGAAAAAAAACCAATTCCTAATCCAGCAAATATCAAACCTTCGAAAAAGAGTATCCACGCATAGGCTTTTGCAATCCACTTTTGCTCCCTGGAATAGTAAATAATCCAAATTGCATATCGAATTGATACGAATACATTTACAGTCAGTGCAACTATATATGCATATAGAAGAGTATTGTGCCGATAGCTCATTATCATAATGACAGAAATTAGCAGTAAAAGTATCCCCCATGCCATTTCTGAACATATACGAAAATTATCTGTGCGCTTATCAGAAAATAACAGTTTTTCCGAAAAACAAAAAATATGCGGTTTCCATATTCTCAATACTCCAGATGCAAAGACTAGAATACTGCACGCGATAATTACGAATTTGCTGAGATTAATAAGCCAGGCTACAAAGAAGATAGCAACCAGCCGGCTGAACCAAATGATATATTTATTAGGACTATCTTCCCTGGTACTCATCCTTGCTCCTTATCTAATCACGCGACTTCTTTCCATCCAGAATTATACCATGCTTGCTTTGTTTTTGTAAATTGTAAGGGCGGGATCGGGTCCGCGTGTCCGCCCTTGCGCCGCAATCCCTTTCGCAGCGCCTGTCGTTATGAGCTTTGCCTTGCAAAGCGTAATAATCCTTGTCGGAATATAAAAGGCACCCCCTCATCAATCAATTTAACATCAACACAAATTCCCCTGATCAGATGCAATAATATCCCTACAATAAATACACAAAGACGCATGTATGTTCATTCTATATTGGGGAGGGTATGTCTCTTATAGTCCGTCAGGGTTTGTCACGCATTCCTTCGGAATGCTCACAATGACAGTACCTCCGTTAAGGATTGTTACGTCCCGCTCTTCGCAGGACTCACAACGACAGGTAAGCGCCAGGGATTTCTTCGTGTCCTTCGTGGTTATTTTTTTTTAGCCAAAAATGCAAGAATTTTACGACCAATGGACTATCCCCTATCCCCTCTCTCAAATTTTTTTGGGGACAGGCGTTTACAAATCTGTAAACTTGTAAATGCCTGTCCCCCGACCTTCGTTGAAATAGTAACGCGCCTCTGATACAATGAATTTCAAGATATGAATGACGAGGAACTATTAACTAAATTAAAACAGTGCATTGCATTGACGATCGGGATAAAAGAGGAAGACATCACTCTGGACGCCTCGTTGATTAAGGACCTCGGTGCGGATTCACTTGATTTGCTGGACCTGGTGTTCAGGATTGAGCAGGCATTTAAGATTAAAATAACGCGTGGGGAGATTGAGCGGAAAGCA
>MFGW01000122.1:32437-38306 GCA_001780385.1 Candidatus Fischerbacteria bacterium RBG_13_37_8
GTAAATGGGTACCTAACAGAAAAGGCAAAGAATTCACTGCGGGAAGCGTTGCCGGAAATTGATCCTGTGCAGTTTGAAGGAAACCTGAGAAAAAATGATATACCGGAATTGTTTACGGTTCGGACGTTCATGCGCCTTGTAAAAGAAAAATTACAGGTGGTGAAGGAACCACAATAATTATGTTATTGAGATATAAGAAAGTATTGATAACAGGTGGCACCGGTGCTATAGGAGAGGAGTTGTGCAGGGTTTTCGCACGCGAAGGCGCAGATGTGGCATTCAGTTACCAGGAGAATAAACAGAAGGCGGACAAAGTGCTTTCCATGATCAGGAGAAAGAAGAGAAGAGGCATTGATGTACGCTGTTCAATAACGGATGCTGTGCAGGTACATAACATGATCTTCGCGGTAATGAATGCATTCGGGCGGATTGATATACTGGTAAATAATGCAGGGATAACACAGGTACTTCCCTTTCCTTTTATCGAAGAAGAAGACTGGGACATGATGATGTCGGTTAATGTGAAAGGAACATTCCTTGTAACTAAGGAAGTAGTGCGGCAAATGATTGCACAACGCTCCGGTGTCATTCTCAATATTGGTTCCATAGCAGGAGTACGCATGCTTGAGGTGCCGGTTCATTATGCGACCTCGAAAGCGGCAATAGGTGGATTCACGCTTGCATTGGCACGTGAGCTTGCACGGTACCATATCAGGGTGAACGCAATCATTCCTGGGATGCTGGAAAGCGGCATTAGCACGCATGTGCCTGAAAATAAATACAAGGAATACGTGAAATATTGTGCGGCGGCACGAGCCGGCAAACCGGAAGAAGTAGCAGAATTTGCTGCATTTCTCTGTTCCGACCGCGCCAGTTACATCAACGCACAAAATATGCTGATAGACGGTGGTTTATAGAATAAGTATGATTACTGCATACGCAAAAAATTATCTCGCCAAGAAAATTCACGGACCTGCATACGTAACGCATCCGATGCTGGCATCATTGTATCTCACGCACCGCTGCAATCTAGCGTGTGTGTATTGCAGTGATGGGAATGGAACGCCGTTTCGTGAGAAACAGGTAGCGGAATTATCCACCGCGGAGATGTGCAGGGTGCTGGACCGCATAGTGAAATCCGTGAAAGTGCTGGATATAACCGGCGGTGAACCATTATTGCGCGATGATATAAGCAAAATACTCGCCTATGCACGCAAGATAGGTTTTCGCAAAATAATACTGAATACGAATGGGACGATGCCGGACAGGGTCACGGATGTTCTGAAATGGGTCGATACTATTTCCATAAGTCTCGATTCATTATCACCGGAGCGGCTCATGCATTTATACGGAGCATCTGAGGATACAGCCTGGGACATACTTACTACTATTGAGAATCTTTCAACATCAGAATATCGCACACGGGTGCTTCTTTCAATGGTGATGATGCCGGATAATATTGAAGATACGTATGATATTCTCGACTATTGTGAACGAAAACGCATTAGTTTTACCTGCTCGCCTGCACTCAAGGGAATATATGCAGACGAATCACTCGCACATTCTGAAGCATACCGCAATGCAATAGATGCAATCATTGCGCGCAAGAAGAAAGGGCTCCATGCAGTAGGATCAATTGCTTATTACAAGCTCATCCGTAATTTTGAACGGTATCAATGTTATCCCATGCTGATGCCTGTCATTAACCCGGGCGGCAGACTCTATGTGCCGTGTCTCGAAATCGAGCAGAAAATGACATCACTGATGGAATACCGCAGTCTCCACGATGCGATCAAACATTCACTCACAGAAATCACGTACCCGCCCGCATGCGGGAATGTGTGTCACATACTTTGTCATGCAGGTTTATCGATCCTGTACAAGAATATTTTTACAGCCCTGAAAGAAATAGGAATATGAACCACAGAGAACACAGAGCTTTAAACGAGCCTTGCTCGCTTAAAGTAGTTCAAAGTTCAAGGTTGAAAAGAGCGCCGATTCGCTTAATATTGAATTTAAAGCTGTTTATGAAAATTTTTGCATCTTATACAACACGCATAATAAAGAAGCAATGTCAAATAGGCAGCTATTCCCCATTCCCCAGTCCCTAATCCCTCTCTGTTATACCTATGGTATAAAATCTTAAAAAACATTTACGATTTTGTTCAAACGACTACAATTTTAATGCTTTCGGAGTTCAAGGTGAAACAAGGTAGCGCTAATGTTAACCCTGAACCCTCAACCCTATAAACCTTGAACCGTTTTAAGCAAGCCTTGCTTGCTTAAAACGCTAGGTTCTCTGTGGTTTTATTAAAAGGTACTCGCTTATGAATATACGCAACAAACTGCATTATGCGAAACGGTCACTGGGGCTTATCAGTAACTTCGCATTCAATGGATATATTCATTGCAACCTGCAAATAACACACCGGTGCAATTTTAAATGCGAGATATGCGATTTCTGGAAAGTGGAGCATCTCAAGGAGCGCGAGTTGACCTTAAGTGAAATAACGGTGATTTCCGAAAAATTGAGCGCTTATGGGACACTGGTTGTTTCGTTGGCCGGCGGTGAGCCGATGATACGTGAGGACCTGCTGGAAATAATAAGAATTATTGCGCGGCATCATTTTCCTATAATGATAACCAATGGCTGGTACATCACGCATGAGAACGCGCAAAGTTTATGGCGTGCGGGACTGCAGGAAGTGAGCGTATCGATTGATTATTTAAGTCCGGGGAAACATGATCGTCAGCGTGGCATGGAAGGGTCATTCGACAAAGGCATAGAGGCACTGAAATTACTGAAGCAGTATCGTATCACTCCACGCAACAGGGTGCATATGATATCGGTTCTGATGGATGATAACGTCGACGATATTGAGCAGCTTATTGATTTATCCCACGAAATTGGAGTCACTTACATGGTGAATTTGTACAGTTATCAGCGTGGCAAGAAAAATGAGCGTTTACCGGCACGCACCATCACACCTTTCCTGCTGCAATTAAAAAAACAGCATGCGAATTTTGTTTCTCTGACTGCATATATAAATAAACTGGATGACGCTATTCAAAACGGAGGCATTGGCAATTGCCAGGCT
This sequence comes from Candidatus Fischerbacteria bacterium RBG_13_37_8, assembly GCA_001780385.1. Taxonomy (GTDB): domain Bacteria; phylum Acidobacteriota; class HRBIN11; order MFGW01; family MFGW01; genus MFGW01. Next base: position 35,536 of record MFGW01000122.1, read on the forward strand.
GGAAAATACTACATGAACATCGATAATTATGGTAATGTAGCACGTTGCACAGAAATGACTGACATGCCAGTGGGAAATATTTTGCAGGAAAGCCCTGCTTCAATAAAGAAAAAACTCTACGAAGCACAAAAAGACAGCACCTGTTCACAATGTTGGACGAGTTGTCGTGGATGGGCTGAGTCGATGCATGGTAAAGACAGCATGTTGACCTGGAAGGAATTTTACATCTCAGTCAAGGATCATGAATGATTAATACCTATGCAAACCTGGAAAAAATTTTGAACCACAGAGATCACAGAGATAATAATTCTTCTGTAATTGTGAGCATTCCGAAGGAATGCGTGACAATCCATCCTTTATGTACTATGGTTGCCAGGAGCTTTCACATTCGCTAATTGCAGTCTCCTATCGATTGCAGCAAACAAGGACTTGAGGCTGCGGATCGCTGAGAATTGAATGAGTCAAGTCCATAGGAGCCTTCAGATCCTTCATTTTGAGCAACAACCAGATAATAATTGCTTTCCGGAATATCCGGAATAGTAGCTGAGGTAGAATTGCCTGTACTGCACAACACTGAATTATAATTATATCCTGTCCATGGTAATGTCCCTCTATATATACCATAATCTGTTGTGATGCAAGGAGCGCCTGGTGAACTCCAGTTCAATTGCAAACTGCTGCCAGACTTGGAAATGGTAAGGGCCTGCCCGGGAAAATTATCACCATCAGGAACAGTGCCGGGCGCATTGTTGCAAAAATCAGATTGCTGATCGCAACCCTGGTACTGGACATTCAAGGCACGAATATCATCGACATAAATGCCTTCATATGTATTATAATCATCAGTCATGTATTTGATTTTTATACTTATTTTCTGTCCAGCAAAACTACTTAAATCGAAAATCGAATCACCCCAGAAATTACCGGTAGTATTCCCTGACCATCCAGGACTTGCTCCCATGGAACAATTTGGAATATTGACAAAAGGGGCTCCCTGGTAAAGCTTCCCGGACTGTGGACTTATGTTCGTTTCGCTATACCCCTGTATTATCCAAATATTAGCTCTATCAACCCATCCCTTGGGCTGTGGAGGATCTGTTTCGTACCAATTCGGAATAACAAGTTGTGAACCTATTACCGGTTCTATTTCCGGGGAAAGAATACTATCACACTCGCGGCTCCTATATTCAGAAGAATGCAGACTCATCATACTGCCTCCCGGATTGACACGCGCGGTACTCAATTGCCAGATGCCTTCAGATATTGTCCATCCTTCCAATCCGCCTCCGGATTCAAATTCCCATATCTTGTCTCCCTGGTAGGTATCAGTTTCAGTCACAAATGAAAATGAATCCTGATCAGCAAGCGACTGCCCAGTAGCTTGAACCGATATCAAAAAATCTGCCACCTGTTGACACGATGCTTTATCTATTCCTTTTCCAATATCAAAATTAAAACTGGCGTTCACTTCACCACTAACAGGAATTGACCCAATATTTATTGGCATTGGTGTCGTTATACTAACGAAAGAATTATCAGAAGAGATACTGATTAGTGTATTATTCGCAATACCATTGCCAATATTTCTGATGATAAATTGAGCAGTTGCTGATTCACAATTGTCAAGGAATTCATCATTATCTCCTCCGATAATAGAAGTGATAACTGCTGAATTTGGTTTGTATTCTGCGCATGATACACACGCGGCAGGGACAGCGGAAGCGCAATTGCTGAGCGGCCCTATGCATGCTTCATTAGAACCAACCGGCATAACAGAATAATAATATGTCACACCATTCATAGCTCTATCATCGAAATAGGTTGTGCCTGCCGTCGTAGCAATTTTTATTTTGCCGGAATCGCATGCCTTTGGTCCTTCAGTTCTCAGGACATAATATTTGTTTGCATTCTGCACTGCCGTCCAGTTGAGTAAAACACTGTTGGAGCCGGTGGAAGCGGATAAAACCGGCGCGGCTGTAGGTGCGTTTGCACATCCATTATTTGTCGGAATAGGCACAGGACATGCTATGTTGTGCCGGTTAAATGCTTCATAAAGAGCTGTCATATGAGGTGTTCCATCATTAATATCTCCATTATCATCATCTGCCGCCAACAGTTGCATATATGCATTAGTAGCATTACATCCTGCAGATGTTGACGGACAGGTGCATGTGTACCAGTTTGTAATAGTTCCGCTGGCATAATAAATGAGTCGGGTAGTAAATTCAAAAGCAGTTTGTTTGTCATAATTAAAAGGAGGCAATTGAAAATCGCGGGCTGCAAGGTCCCAGACAGCTTCGCTTGCAATTGCGCTTTCGCAATGAGCATTTTTTTGCAAGGGCCAAGAGGCCCCGCTGGACCACATGATATGCAAATATAATTAGCGGGAGTATGTGGCATGTTACTAACATGGTTTATGTAGTCAATATCGCGCACGCCGGTGCACATGGTACAGCAATCCCCGTACCCGTCGCAGTGATAACCGGTCGAAGCTGGATTGGTCGGACATGTCCATTGTCCACACCCGCGGTTTAATGTCCAAAAAAATCCTCTGCCAATACACGAATCATGCAATCTCATTGATGTCAGCACATCTGCTATTGCTTCAGATGGACTACTTAAGGTATGATTTGTGTCATAATTGTCATAAAAATGTCCCCACTCATGATCAATAACTCCAGCTATTTCACCGGTATTTCTGCATCCGCCGCCGGAACGGTAAAAATATATGCCTGGACCCGTATAAGCAAAACATGAAGCGCTTAAATTTA
>MFGW01000122.1:38319-42894 GCA_001780385.1 Candidatus Fischerbacteria bacterium RBG_13_37_8
CGGAACATAGACCGCAAAATTAATCCTGCCTAAAGCCATACCGTTCATCCATGTTAATTCTCTGAATGCCGTTCTGGATGGAAATGTATCACCGGAAGAATGCCCGGTTGGCTTAGCACAATCATGCTGCCCGTTGCTTCCTCCTAAATCAATATCCCCCGTAAACGAGTTTTCATTTATTGCACCACACAAATCATAAATATCTGCTCGTTTTCCCGTCAGCGTCGTCGTCGTCGTTCCTCCGCTATATTCATATAATCCGCCTATATTTGTATAATTATCCGGGACTGCAAATCCTGTATCCGTTTCAAGTACTGGCATATTTTCAATAGCACACCCCTCCGGACAACATTCATCACTGCTTACAGGATAAATAGCTCCGGCTATCTTTTTGACAATATACTGATTGCGGTCTTCAAATAACAACAGCTCTCCACTATGTGCATTCACAAGTATCTCCCATGTATTGGAATAATCCTCACGCTGAAAACTGAATGCCCAAACCAGCATATATTCATAACCTTTGCCGATGCTTTCATTTGAAGATACAACCGGTATGATTTCTAAATGCGGCTGTCTCAGAAAAGAATCCCTATCAGATCGTCCCCCAATATATAGAAAGCCTTTCTCCAGCGCTTGCTCAGCGTTAATTGCTGGCGCTATAGAAACATTCACGTCCCCCCATTTCTCAAGCCCCCACAACACAACATTACCATGGTTGATAACAAGTGTAATATTTGATTCACGAACTGGTATGCTTCCCATCTGCCTTGTTATAAATACCTGCCACAAATAATCAACCGGATTACTGATTCGAATCTCTCCTATTTCATTAATATCTATATTTAATAATTCTGAATATGAATCCAACAAGCGCAAGACTGCATCCCTTACCTCATTTTTTGTTATGTTTACAATATTATATCCTGCTTTTTTCGAATGAGTTTCACTATCTATTGAATTATTTGCTTCTTTACCCGGCAGAAGAGGAATAGGATAAGTCAAAGTTGATGGCCGTCCCGAACGAGGATCAATGTAAACTTTACCTACAGCATTCTCCCGAAGAAATGAATGATATGCTTCTTTATTGGGTAACATTTCAATTACATCCTCCAAGAGAACACTTGTCTGACTAATATTGAGAAAACTACTTCTGAATTCTTTTGTTTCAATAGCGCTCTTGTTGGTCCTCTCTATTATTGCCCAACCCATTAAAGTAAATGAAAGCATAATAAATGTAACTATGTAGATCAATTTGTTCATGATATTCCTCCCTTGCAAAAATTGCATATTGGCTTTTAAAATATTTTTTTCAACGCACCTTATAAAAATATGATTGATCATCATTAAGACTATTTTCATATTTAGAATTAAAAGGAGTATACGCGCGTAATTCCGGCGGATTAGCATTAAAATCAGGCTCGACACCTCGATACACAAAATACTTTGGCAAACCACCTATCCAATTCAATATTACTTCGCCGGAATTATCTGACCAACCTGCCCAGTGTGCATTAATCAACTCTACGTTGTCTATTGCAATACCTATATGATAATTGTCTATTGCATCAACTGTATCGAATTCAAAAAATAACCAGATTTCTTTTCCTGCCCAGTCACCAATGGATATCTCCGGTGATGATGTCCATTGATTTTCCGATGGAACTGTTGAATCAAGCGTCCATACTGTTATTCCTTCATCATAAGGCGGAGGCGCTGGTTTTTCTTTTACAACTACCCTGAATACATCTGCATTCCTCGAAACATTATATTCTACTTCGCGAAAGTATCGGAATCTTATCTTCGCATCCGGATTATTCACTTTTATCGCTGGGCTTTCTAATCAGCCATAATTACGCCCGCCTGTATTATAATTACACGAAGTTCCATTCCCATAATACGCAACAATATTTCCCGAAGGATATGGATTCGATATGCAGTTTGCATTATCATTCAGCATTCCCCATAATCCTTCCGGATTCATCCATCTCCAGTTTGCCCCATTATTTTCAAATGTCCCCATCGGACTGTATTTACTAACGAACAACATTACCGTATCAATAGGCGGTTCGTAGCCTGTATAGGTAAATCCTGCACGCAATACCGCTTGCCTTTGATCAGGACTTGGGTGAGTCACTACTACATTGACTATGCATCCGCTTGATATGTTATCATCAACATCATCCTCTGCCTTGAACCTTGAACCATTACTTACCAATTGTCCTGCCAGCTTATTCGATAATTCATACGGTGACACTGAAATATCATTGATAAACATGAAGCAAGGTTTATGGGGAGGCGCGGTTGCATATATGGTCGTTGAATTAATTACTTCAACATTGGTCGCTGGTATCCCGCCAAAAAATACGCCGGCACCTGATATAAAATTCTCTCCTCGTATCACTACCTTTTTCCCTCCTTTATAAGAAACGCTGTCAGGTCTGATACTCCTTACCTCTGGAGATTTAACTGCAGGATTTACATATCGTCCTGTATGCTGACTATCATGAGCATAACCCGGCCAGGCAATTTTTTCTTCATTATATGTATATGGAAGATCATAACAATAAACATAAGAAGGATCAGTGGTATTAAGACAGTGCTCACTGTGAACACAAATTTCTATATCACCATCATTATCTAAATCCAATAAAACACCAACTCCCCTGACAAATGCATAATCGACTTCCTTAAGTGGAAATCCGGGGATGATATTGCCATAGATATCGTACGCAACAATATAGCCATCGGGGCAAGATTGCCCATTAAGTCCTGCTGCAATCACATCCATTTTTCCATCTCCATTGATATCTCCTAAAGTAGGCGCATTATAAAATTGCATACTGTCTCCTGTATCGATTTTTGCATCTACAGGCCATCCAGGCAAGCTTTCGCCGTTATTTCTGAAAGCAAATATGCGTCCCGAACTATCTGAAACAAATAATTCTATGCTTCCGTCATCATCTATATCTGCGAGCGCTGGGCAACGATATCCCAATTCATCTACAGGCTGAGGGAAACCTTCAACTACACTTGCATCTTCATTAAAGACAAATAATTTCTTTAAATAAGCGCTATCTGTTATCGATAGCTCAAGTTTTCCGTCATTATCAATATCAGCTAATGCTGGGGGATTTAAATCTATCCAACCATCTAAATAAAATACTAACGGCCAATTTCTGAAGATACTCCCATCATTCTTAATAAGGTATAATTTTGTATTGCTTGTACCTAACGAAATTTCCATTATTCCATCATCATCAAAATCGCCAATGCTTGGCGAAGCATGAAAGTTGGCAGGTGCGAAACAGCCTCCAGAATCCGGATACCATGCGCAGGGAAAATATACAGGAAATCCCGGCATCAAGCTTCCCCATGAGCCAAGCGCATATAAACCATAAAACAGCTTTGAATTAAAATGAGGAGCAAAAAATATTTCATAATTCCCATCTCTATCTATATCCGCAACGCTTGAAGTAATAAATGTTTGATTCGCGGGATTTGGAAATCCATTGAGCATTTTAGAAGTTATTTCCATAGCACCTGCTCCATACGCATTTCCGTCATTTGAAAAAGTAGCTATTACTTCTTGATACCCATCATGATTAATATCCCCAATAGTAGCTATGAAACTTAATATTGGCTCATTCCATTTATCTTCTGGTGTTCCATAATGTGAATATAAGTGCATTTTCCAATCTTTTCTTGTCATAAATACTAATTCTTGCTTATTATCTTTATCTACATCAGCAATTGTAATAGGTTCTTCCATGCCAAATGCCATTAATATAGGCCATCCTTCCTGATATGGAAAGTAATTTAATCTTATTCCATTTGAAGGCCTATTAGATTTTGCATCGTATTTATGTATTGCTATTATTTCATTCCTCTCTATATCCCAAATTTCGTAATACCCTTTCTCAGGATTGAATATTGCTTGCTTATCTGCAAGGCAAAACGAAAGCAAAAGAAAATAAATGATAAATGCTATATAAATAATCTTCATACCTTCATTATTTAAAATACAAGAAAAGGAGAGAAAGTGCAACCTTTTGGATGCACATTTCTCTCCGTAACTGTCTCATTAATTATTCTAATGATGCAATTATTGTTTCCGAATAACCTATCAATTCGCTTTTTCTTTCCTCATTTACTACAAATTTATCTACCTGGTCCTCAAAAGCTTCTGTATCAGAAATTATCGCTTGATTATTTGCAGGAGTCCCCATTAAATGCTCAATAACATCAAGTTTATTTAGAAGAACATTCCTTTTAGATGGAGTTGTAAAATCATCATCCTGCATCAACTGTACCGTTGTCTCGGCAGCTTCTAAGAAATGCATCGTTGCTAAAACTGGTTGTATTGCAATAGTTCTCGGATGAAATTCATCATCAATTTCTTTTATTTCATCTTTAATATCATTAAAAGTCGGATCAATTACTGTAATATCATTTTGATTCAGGATGTCTCTTGAATTCATGTTCACAACATATACCTTATCATTACTTGATCTAAGCTCACATGCTACGGGTGTGATTCCCTCTGTGGATTTAGGAATATTAGCTTGCGGATTG
>MFGW01000122.1:43019-46590 GCA_001780385.1 Candidatus Fischerbacteria bacterium RBG_13_37_8
AGTGTCATACAAATCACCTACGGTTACTTCACCCGTTTCACTACTGATCTCCGCTTTAACTATAGCCTGGTAATACGGTGGACCATTCGGGCCTCTTAATGAAGTAACATAGGCATTATTCCTGGACATTACAAGCTTGATTACTTGCGATTGCAACAGATTTGGCAAATAGGAATAATGGAGCAATTCTAACGTATTCGAATCAAGCGTCAGTATTGCACCCCTCTCTCCAGGAAAGTAAAATTCATCTGTCGCTACTACTACAATATTAGTATTCTGCATCAAGGCTACATCAATGTCTTTATAATTTGAAGCTGGTTTCGGTGGAATGAAAGGCGCACTAAGAGCTAATATTTCACCAGTTGCAGCATCTAACTTAGCTATTCTTTGATCCATAATAATATATGCATATCTTCCCGCAACTTGATAAGGCAAACCAGTTTCTTCCAGTGAAAAGGTAGCGCCTCTTGCCTCTGCATTAAGATTGATCTTCGATTGAATACCCTGGGAATATGGCTGAAAATCCACTAATCTGTCAAATTCAGTATTCACAACTTCAATATACGACCCATTCCCTGTCACATAAGCAAAGCTAACAAAATAATATTCAGTCGAAAGATTAATACACTGCGGAGGTTTAGGTATCTCTACTCCGTAAAGGCTGCATACCTTAACAAATGAAGGAAATGTGGATGCAACAAATGAAGGTGTTTGAACCGTTAGCTTTCCATTTATTCTTGAAACTATTTTTGCCGGCGCTCCATCAAATGATACTGAGGTTCCTTTATTAATATAAAGAGGCGGTCCATAAATAATAAGAGCTGTATAACCAGCAGCTGTACCTTCATGCGGTGTGAACGGCATATCTGAAAGTTGAAGAGCATCATCCAATTCATAATAACCTATTGCCTCATACAAACATGCTTCATTTATTTCTCCACACTCACTATCTGTCAAATTGTTTACGCATAAATCAGCAATTCGTACTTGTTGAGACGGAGAGGACATAAATCTTAGAGTTCGCTTATCAGGAGAAATGTAATAAGGCTGTACTATTCTTATCCATGAATCTGATCTAAGAATCACTTCTGTATAGTCCGAAAACAGAGCTGTACTGTCAATTGTTACCTCTATTGAAACAAGACCAGTCAGCGGTCTTGAAACAGGATACGCGTTTATAATATTAATTGAATCATTATATCTAAATCCTTCCACTACAACAGCATATATGCCATCCGGATTAATTACCTTAACATCTACCACTGTGTTTTTTTCATTTGCGGGTACTTTTGCTTGAATTGTAGTGCTGTTTATTACATTTACATCCAGTGATTTAAAATCTCCAAAAAATACTTCTGCTTCAGGTTGAAAACCAATGCCATTTATACCCGAAATAGTAACGTAATAGCCTCCATTTGCACATCCAGATGATGGTTCAATCGAACTTACACATAAGCCCGGTATTACCTCTACACAGGAACTCAATGGTCCAAAACATGCTTTATTTTGTGCTACTGCCTGCACAGCATAATAGTATGCGCGGCAATTCAATGTTTGGCTATCTACAAATTCAGTTGTTGGAGTATTCACCGTTCCTAATTTAATTTTACCGAAATCACATCCTTTTGGTCCTTCAGTTCTATAAATATAATATTGATAAGCGTCAGTGACTGGAGTCCAGTCCAAGTTCACTTTGAATTCACCCGGTGTCGCGGTGATATAAGTAGGAGCGGTATTAGGTCCTGTTGTACAACCCCTATTCTGAGGAATTGGCGTATCACATGCTATTTCATGCCTATTGAAAGCATTGAATATTGCAGTCATATGCGGCGCGTCCCATCATTTATATCGCCGTTATCATCATCTGCTGCGAGCCATTGTTTATAACCGGAATCTGCATTGCATCCACTATAAGGATCTGGAGAAGAGCAATTCGAACTGTACCAATTTAAGATATTTCCACTTCCGGTATAAAGAAGACGTTGACCAATTTCAAATGCTGTATTCTTGTCATAGTTAAAAGGAAAACTTTGCAAATCCCTCATCACTAAATCCCAGGCTGCTTCTGTAACAGGAATAGCAGCACAATGTGGAATCCCTCCGCACACTGGACAACTCCAATTTGATATTGTGTGAGGCATACCACTTGCATGCTTCGCGTAATCAGAATCTCTTATTTCGGTGCAATCACTGCAGCAATCACCGTATTGATAGCAATTATGGCCAAAATGTGAATCGGAATTTTGAACTGGACAATGCCATGCAGTGCAATAGAAACCCGGTTTATAACAATAATTTGTCGTGAGACCAATACATAATCCTCTTCCTACGCATGAACCATACGTTCTATAATTTGCTACTATATCAGGAAATGCTTCTGTGGGATTCATGGCCGTTCCATTAGCATCATGCTCATCAAGGGCATGGCCCCATTCATGATCAATAAGTGATAATATTTCACCTGTATTTCCACATTCATCAGTAGAACGACCAAAAAGAAACATATTGTCGTCAATCCAGTAAGAGGCATTGCATGAAATCCCACAATCATTCACGCGCGAAGTAAGCTGCATATCTAAGAAGTGATTACTCTCTTGAGAATTCAGCCATCCTCTTGCAATAGCGTTTAGATATCCTAACTCATAAGTAACTGTTCGTGTCGAAAAAGTATCTCCTTCTGAGTGCCCTAGAGGATAATCTTTATCATGTTCTCCGTCTCTTCCTTCTAAATCAATATCTCCTGTATTTGAATACTCATATATCGGAGAACATCCTGTGTATTCGGTGCAATCATTTGCTGAAACATCACAAATGTTGCTGTATAAGCCATAAAGATTGGTAATAGCCCATCCAGCAATATAATCGTAAATTCCTCCTAAATTTGTATGTTGGTTTGGAGGACTAAATCCTGTATCTGCAAATATCATAGGCGTCATCATAGCTTTTCCCTCAACTCCACATCCATCATTCGTGTAGGGATAAATGGCACCAGTTATCTTTTTCGTTGTATAATAATTTGTATCTTGCAGCGCCAACAACTCACCACTATGAGCTTCTACTAAAAATTCCCATGTATTTAAATAATTGGGCCGCCTGAACGAAAAAGCCCAGACTAAATGATACTCATATCCCTCGCCAATAGTACCATCCCAACCATCTCGAGAAAAGGGAATAATCTCCAGGTGAGGAAGCTCAATGAATTGATCATTTTGCTGTTGCCCTCCAATATATGTAAATCCTATTTCGACTGCTTGTTCTAATGTAATTGAAGGGATTAGGCTGACATCAACATTATCCCATTCTCTTGTTGCCCACAATACGATATTGCCATTGTTAATTGTTACAAATAAGCCTGAATCTCATACAGGAATAATACTTGCTTTTCTGGAAATGTAAATTTGCCATAAATGATCAATTGGATGTCCTGCTTTTATTTCATGAATGTCATTCGGATCTAACAGCAAAATACCCGTATATTCGCTTAGAAACAGCAACACTAATGCTTTGACCTCTTCTTCTGTTATAGTAGTCACAGGATAACCTAATCGCTCTGATATGTCTTCAAGTGTGA
>MFGW01000122.1:46629-50594 GCA_001780385.1 Candidatus Fischerbacteria bacterium RBG_13_37_8
GAGTCATAATTGAGGTAGGACCTCCAGAACGAGGATCAATGTAAACATTTGCATCTGGAAAATCATTAATGAAATCAATCCAATTTTGCTTATTTGAAAGTTGATCAATAACTTCATCTAAGTTTATGTTCTGCAAAGAAATAGTTAAGCGTTCATAAGCAAATTCTTTTTGCTCAATCGGATTAGATGGAATTCTCTGCTGCAGCGAATAACTGCTGTCAACTGCAATTAGAACTAGGAGAACAACTAAAGCTACTTTGAATACTAACCTAAATTGTGTCATAAAACACCTCCTTATTAAATATGTACTTTTCCTTTACCGAGGATTGCACATTTTTTTTCCTCTTACTTTTCATTCATGCACAAAAGACTCAATCCTGTATTATTGTTCCACAAAATAACACGTAATTCTAACATAAAAAAAAACATGTCAAGTGCTTTTTTGAAAAAAATAAGCATTGTAAAATATTAAATTTTTGATATTAATACTCTGAAGCTTATTTAATTCTTAGTGACTAGGATTCTCTAATTTTTCAATACAAAAATATTCACACTTTCGCTTATGCTTAATATTTTAATTGCATCATAGCACCACAAGAATATATATTCGCCTTCAAAGACACTTTCATTATCACATGGAATAAAGTAAAATAATGCTATCAAAAGTTTAATAAGGGCTATCATTGTGAGTTCTGCAATGCAGAAGGAAGCAATCCCGAATATATTGTCATTACGAGTTTGCCAGAGGCAAACGTAACAATCTCTGGCAGCGGATAAGGTGAAAAATCCACTACAGATTATTACGCTTTTCTCCGCAAAGCTCCCAATGACAACACGACTGGATTATTGCAACCCAATGATACAGGACTCATAATGAAAGTGCCAAATGGATTTACTTGCAAAGGAATATGAGGTACTGGCGAACGAAACCGTTCGCCAGTACTTGAATCCTTGACCCCTTTTTAGGAGAATTATTTGACGAAAAGCATATGTCCACAATGTAAAGAGGTCGTCCCGGGACAAATCGTTTATAAGGATGATAAGGTATTCCTGGCGCGTACCTGTCCGCAACATGGGGAATTCCTCGGATTGATTTATACCGGTGTCGAGGCTTACGAAAATGCTTTGAATATTACCAAACCACCACAGCTACCGCGCAAATTATTCGTTCCTGAATTTACCGGGTGCCCGGAAAGCTGCGGCTTATGTCCGGAACATAAACAGCATACCTGCATGCCGATTATTGAAATTACTGATCATTGCAATATGTCATGTCCTGTGTGTCTTGCGCGGAATAAGAGCAGCTACTTCATGCCACACAGTAAATTTTCTGCAATCATTGATAATTTGCTCGAGGCTGAGGAACAATTCGAATTGATCACTATCAGCGGCGGCGAACCAACACTGCATCCTGACCTGCTCGAACTTATTGAAGCTGCACAACGCCCCGAAATCATCACCATTTCCCTCAGCACGAATGGCAGGATTTTTCTGCAAAATGAAGCGCTTCTGGATAAACTGATTAAAAAAAATGTGTTCCTGTCACTGCAATTTGATGGATTTGATGAAGCAGCGTACCGGCTTATGCGCGGGCAGGAAATGCTGGAAGAAAAATTACAGATACTGACGTTGCTGGAACAACATGGTGCATCGGTCTCGCTGGTCATGACGGTAATGAATGGCATTAATAATAAAGAGATAGGGAATGTAATGCGATATTTTCTGGAAAAGGACTTTATTCATTCTCTGATGATACAGCCAATTGCGTTCGTCAATCCCGTGGTGCCGTATGACAGTGCCAGGGTAATGACAATACCGCATATAGCACGTGAAATTGCAGCAGGTTCCGGGGGAATTTTGCATGAATCAGATATCATAAATGTGCCCTGTTCACATCCTGTCTGTTTCGCGGGAACGTACCTGCTTAAGCTCGATACCGGCGAGTTTGTCCCATTACCACGCCTCGTTGAAATCAATGACTACCTCGATATAATCAAGAACCGCAGTATGCCGGGACTGGAGAATGAGTCATTCGAGAAAATACGCGATGCAATCTATAACATATGGTCAATAACCGGCATTCAACCTGAATCAAAAAAAATACTTGCCAAACTGAAAAATATTCTCTGTGAAGTGGATAAATGCGGCACTCATGCCATGCCACAAGAATTATTCAAAGCAGCATATAAGAAATTGAAATCAATTTTTATTCACAATTTTATGGATGCATACAGTTTTGATTTTGACCGGATCATGAAATGCTGCAATCATTATCCCATTGGCGAAAAATGGCTTGTGCCGTGTTGTGTGCATAATAATCTCATGAGGTGGAAGTAGCATGGAGAAGCTGAAACAATTCTTTCATAAACATCACCAATGGATAATAAATGTTGTTCTGTTCATATGCATTGGGCAATATATTTACCGTGAGACTGAAATTTATCAGATCTTCAAGAACCTGAAGTTTATCGATATTACATTTTTCACCTGCAACATAATTTTTTTGCTCCTGATACTTATCCGCAGAAATTATCGGAAAGTTGACACATCCTGGACGCACTGGCTGGTAGCGACCGCATCATTTTTCTCCAGCATGTTTTTTATGAAAAGCCATGTTACTGTAAGTCAGACAGTACATTCGGTGGCAAACGGGATAAATGCACTGGCAATTATCGTAAACCTGATTGCGCTTTTATCACTTGGCAGAAGTTTCGGCATTGTACCCGCTCTTCGCATCATTAAAACCAGGGGTGCCTACCGGGTCATTCGCCATCTGATGTACGTGTCCGATATTCTGCTGAAAACACCTATCCTGTTAATTTATTTTTCGGTATACAATTTGGCGATTTATCTTTTTTCCGTTATACTGTATATCTTAAGAGCACATTTTGAAGAACAAATATTACAGAATGATTCAGAATACAATGCGTATATGCAAAAAGTGAAATACCGTTTCATTCCCTTTATATATTGATATGAGATTTTTTTTAATAGATAGAATTGACAGCATCACGAAAAACAAGTACGCGCGTGGCATTAAGACCGTCACTTTCGAGGAATGCCTGCTTGCATCTCCCGGTTTCGAAAAAGGATTTATGCCACGCACTTTGGTTCTCGAAGCAGCAGCACAACTCGCATCCTGGCTCATCATGTACAGCATCGATTTCAAGAAAATACCCATGCTGGTGAAAATGGAACAGGTAACACTGACGCGCAGTGTGCGCTGCGGAACAAGGCTCATCATTGAAATAGAACTGGTTGCAATGAACGAGGAGGGTGCGGTGGTCAACGCAACTGTATCCACTGATAATGAAATAATTGCCACCGGCAAACAATGCATGTGCACCTTCGTCGAACTTAATAAACTTGCTGATGAAAACCACTTGCGAGCACATTTCAACGCTATCTGCAGAATTTGAACCACAGAGAACACGGGGATTATGATTCTGTTGTCATTGTGAGCTTGCCGGAGCAAAGCTCACAATGACAATGAATAATTTTTCTCTTTAATGTCTCTGTTATACCTATGGTTAAAAATCATAAAAAACATTTACGATTTTGTCCAAACGACTATAATTTTAATGTTTTCTGAGTTCAAGATAAAACAAGGTAGCGCTAATGTTAACCCTGAACCCTCGACCCTATAAACCTTGAACCGTTTTAAGCAAGCAAGGCTCGCTTAAAACGCTAGGTTCTCTGTGGTTTTAATTTTTTGAGATACCTGATATAAAGCAATAATGAATATCATGGACAAAAAAAACTTGAAGGAAGCTAATGAAAGAATGCAGGCATTTTTTGCCAGCAAAGATCAATTTGTGGAATTTGACCTTAAGGACCAGGTGGAGCACAGATTGGATTTTGCCTGCTGGCTCATGCGGTGTTCCAGCAAATGGTTCTACACAAAATTCACAATTGCTAAAATTGCTGAAATAGTGCCGCTGTCCTGGATGAAGGTATTTCTTTAC
>MFGW01000122.1:50622-51577 GCA_001780385.1 Candidatus Fischerbacteria bacterium RBG_13_37_8
ATGTTTACATAGCACCGGGAGTTATCATTGATCCGGTATTTCCGGAACTTGTGACACTGGAGGATTATTGTTTATTAGGCTGGGGTTGTCATATATTCACGCATGAGTTAAGCATAAACAAACTCCGCATCGGACGCGTACTTATCAAGCGCGGAAGTATAATCGGTGGATTTTCCTCAGTACGCTGCGGGGTTGTGATAGGTGAGAATGTACAGACAGCCATGAATACGTATATTTATAAAGACATTGCGGCTGGCACTATTGTCAAATAATAACGGACCTCCTGTGGTTGTGAGTCCCGTGCTTCCCGCAGGACGTGAAAATCCCTCGTTCCTCTATAGAATAAGCTCTACTAGATGGAAAACATATCCTTAAACAATTGAATTTACTTTTATTAATTAAGCGAGTACAATTATAGAAATGAAATACTAAAATTTAAGAAAGTCAGGAGTGTGTCCATGAGACAAAATCGGCTAAGCAATAACAAGGTTTTAGAATCTCTTTTTCTATCTCTCGAAAAAATATTCTCGGAATTTTCAAAGACTTTATGGTTTTGCGTATTGATAATTTTAAATGCGCCAGTGTTGTTAAATGCTGCCGTATATTATGTAGCTCCTGGCGGAAATAATGATAATCCTGGAACCGAATTACTGCCGTGGCTAACCATTCAGAAAGCTGCTGATACGATGGTTGCAGGTGATATGGTATATATCAAGGCAGGCACCTATGCTGAACAGGTCGAAGCAATAAATAGTGGTACAGCTTATGCCTATATTACATATTCAGCGTATCCGGGACATATTGTTACCATTGATGGAAGCAGTGTGATCTTGCCGGAATGGAGTGGATTAATTAATGTGCAGGGGAGAGACTATATCCGGATTGCAGGACTTCGCATTATCAACGCAGGACCAGAATCATCTAATGCAGGAATCCTGGTTGATAATTGCTCACA
>MFGW01000122.1:51593-53121 GCA_001780385.1 Candidatus Fischerbacteria bacterium RBG_13_37_8
AATTATATCTACAACACGGTTTCATCGGGGATTGGTGTATGGAACAGCAGTTACGTGTCAGTGGCAGGCAATGAAGTAAGTCAATGCTGTACCGGCGGCATGCAGGAATGTATTTCTATTGCAAGCACCAGTTACTTTGAAGTTAAAAATAATCATGTGCATCATAGTGTGCCAGGTGCAAACGGCAAGGAAGGTATCTGCTTAAAAGACGGTTCTAATAACGGAACAGCACACGGGAATAATGTGCATGATATGTATGCGGTGGCATTTTATGTTGATGCATGGGACAAGCATACGTATAATATTGATGTGTATCAGAACATGGTACATGACAATCCTGAGACAGGAATATCGCTTGCTTCTGAAATGGGAGGTTTGCTGGAAAATATCAATGTTTACAACAACATTTCCTATCGCAATGGTTATACGGGGCTTGTTCTGGGCGATTGGGGAGGTCCCGTCCCTACTCATCCAATGACTAATATCACGGTGATTAACAATACACTTTACGATAATGGAACCAGTGGATGGGGCGGAGGAATAGCGCATGATAATCCATGGTCGACCAATATCACCATTCGCAATAATATAGTAAGTCAGAATGAATCATTTACGATAGTCGTAGGAGCATCAGTGCCAACGCCAGTCATTGATTATAATCTCATTGATGGATTCAGTGATTATCCGGGGGAAACGCGCGGCACTAATTACCAGGAAGGTGATCCGCTCTTTGTAAATCCTGTTGCAGGAAATTTTCACCTGCTATCCGGTTCACCCGCACTTGAACATGCCACCTCCACCTCCGCACCGGATTATGATTATGATAATAATCCTCGCCCGCAAGGTTCTGCTTTTGACATAGGTGCATTTGAATATGTTGTTGCTGCACCCGATATAACAACCAGTCCCAATCCTGTGCCGTTTAGCAATGTGCTGGCAGGAAATAGTACAAATCAGACTGTCACGGTCAAGAATGCAGGAACTTCAAATTTGTCCATCACCGCACAGACAAATCCAGCATCTCCTTTTTCTATAATTACTAATAATTGCCAGGTGATTACTCTGCCTCCCCAGAGTACCTGCACAATTATAGTACAGTTCGCTCCCGGTTCACCTGGCACATTTTCAAGCAGTTTTACCATACAATCTGATTCACCAGGAGAGAATAATTACGCGGTTAATCTCAACGGTGTGGGTGTATCATTCATGATGAATGGCACAAGCTTTACGCTGGCAAATGATAATACGGGACTCTGGGAACCGGGTGAGACGGTAATTATAGCACCATCATGGACCAACAGTTCCGCTACCAACGCAAATGCAGTCACAGCCACGGCAACCACAACGGATCCAGGCATTTCGCTTGAAGGTTCTGCTAATTATGGTAATATCCCTGCCGGCGCCACAGTCTCATGCATTCCCACCGGCAACTGTTATATAGCATGTGCACCCGGACCACGCCCACAAACTCACTGGGACATTACCGTATCAGAGATTCTTTCCACCACTCATTGCAAAGATTGGACAA
>MFGW01000123.1:0-3211 GCA_001780385.1 Candidatus Fischerbacteria bacterium RBG_13_37_8
GCAAGAGAGAAGTGAAGGGAGCACAATTAAAAAATACTATCGTTAATTTATGCAAGTAAGCACTAGTTTATACTGTGACGCTTATTTTCTTTTTTAGCTTTATTAACATTTTGCAATCGCAATGTTGCATAATTAAAAGTTTCTTTAAAAAAAACATTAAGACTTTTCTTTTTAGCTAGCTTAGCTAATTCTCTTATTTCAATATCTTGATCTGATTCTAGACTATCAAGTGCTTTGCGAGCTTGATATGATTTGATTGGATGCCAATATAAATGACTCATGATACCTAATGCTTTCATTGATTCGAAATTTATTGAAATATAATATTTGTTTTTTGCAAATTTATATATATTATCAATATTGTCAATATCATATAATAAAATGTTCATAATGGTATATACATATGCATTGTGGGGTGTAATAATATAATCTACATAATTTTGATAGCTTAGTCCCTGAAAAATATCTTTAATGAAATATCTATCATATTGATAATAACCTAATATTTTCATCGATTCATCACAATTATTATAATTTGAATTTGAACAATAATATTTTATTAATATTTCAAATAAACGATGTTTAAATCCAAGTGAGGATGATATAATATTGTGGTCTGGATATGATCTCTGAAAATGGATTATATATGAATATGTAGCTTTTGCAAACAAAAAAAAGTCATCATATCGTTTCTCCTCCAATGCTTTTTCCGCATTATCTAGCATAATATTAGCAAAAGAACAATAAACAAACCATAAATTATTATTCTGTTCGATATGTTCTTTATATATATACCAACCATTAAAATCTTTTTTCTTTGATCCTTCAATTATATTATTAATTTCGGCTGGAGTATTTTCCTGAGATCTGAAAGTATTTTTATTTATTAAATCATGAACACTTAATTGCAGATCGGAATATTTATCGATATTAAATAAATAATTATTAAATGCATGCATATAATTGATATCTGCTGATCCGTCTTCTGAATATTTGGAAATCTCTAAGAGCTTTTCTGCTCTTTTATCTTTTTTTGATATATTTTCCAATATTAAATAGCTATTACGATATATGTTCCGCTCAAAGTAATAATTTGATACAAGCAAACGCAAAAAGAACATAATTACTAAAAATTCAAATACTAAGAGTAAACATAATATTTGAATAAGATTTTTTTTTATTTTATTAATCATTAATTAAATCCTTTAATAGATTGGGTATAATGGGTGTAAAGTTTCGCATTCCCCACCTTCATAAGTCGGATTTTCTATCCAATCTGTAACAAAATATGGGCATCGGAAATTTTCAAAATCATCATCCCTGCATTGTGCATAACATTGATCACAACCAATAATAGCATTTGGTGGTTGTGTGCCGTGCAGACATTGATTGTAATGAGTCAATCTTTCACCTATAAGGGGTTCAAACATAGAATAACAAAATAGTTGGCAGTTATCATTCCAATCTGCACAATTATTAGCTTGTGGAGTAGGAGCAGCTCTTTCTGGAGCACGATAGATAAAAATTGCCCAAAAAAGAATGAATAAAATAGCAATTATTCCAGCCCAAATATACCATGGTTGTTTCCCGCTATAGTCAACAAAATTGATAGGATTTTGTTGTGTATAGACATAGCTGCTTCTTTGTGTGCAGGTTCTGCATGATTCTAATGGGTCCATGTTGATGAAGCGTGAATTCTTTGGATCATAGTAGCGTGCGCGCAAATAATATAGCTCAGCAGAATTATCATATTGCTCACCTGTATACAAGTAGTTATTTGGAGTGCTTCCACTCTGGCTGATCATAGTACCAAATGCCTCGTAGGTGTAGCTATCAGTTGAATTAGCAAGTGCATCGGTTAAGCTGCGTGTGCTTCCTATAGCATCATAGTGATAGTATGAATTGGTGCCGTCTGCGGATGATTGCTCTATTAAATCATCTCCATGAACATAACTGGCAATGAGATTATTGCTCAGGTCTCTTTCTTGCAGGACCTGCGCATAATTGAGATTCTTGTCTACCAGGTAATTGGTTATAGCGCCATTTGTATTTGATTGCATGCGAATGCCATCCACATCATACTGGTATTCCATTAAATTAGTTGCATTTTGTACCTGGAAAAGCCGTTTGTCATAATCCCATGAATAAGCTGTGGTTATGCTGTTTTCAGTTTTAGTGATCATGTTTCCGTTGTCGTCCCACCCATAAGTTATGCTGTTTTCATTCAGCAAGCGGTCGTTATCATCATATGTATACGTAGTAACGATTCCGTCTTCGGTTTTGCTGAGGCGATTGCCGGCTGAATCATATTCATAATGATAGGTCTTCGTGCTCATGTCAGAATTAACGATCTGCTCATCGGTCAACCGGTATATTTTGTCATACACCCATGTTACGGTTCTGCCGGTATTCTCCGTCACAGCAGTGCGATTGCCTGCGGGGGAAAGAATGTAATCATACGAGGATATCACACTATTATCAGGCATCAGGTTCTCAAGGTAATCAAGACGATTCAGGTTATCATATTGGTAATGCGCAACCGTGCCGTTGGGATATGTCATTGTCTCCTTAAGCCCTACTTTTGTGTATGTGTAGGTCGTTTCTCCTAAGTTAGGATCTGTCACTTTCGAAAGACGATTTAACTCGTTAAATATGTAACCTGTCGTAGATGAAGAGCCTGCCGCTGTGGTCGTGAGTGATGTGCGATTGCCTGAAAGATCATAGTCGTACTCGATAGTCAATCCATTGGGATAGGTCACTTTCTTCAGCCAGCCTCTCGGGTAATATTCATACGATGTTACACCACGACTGTCATTTACCGTTTCTCTTTGCCCATTCGGTGTATACGTGAAAATAACTTCGCTATTGTAAGGGTAGATTTTTCTGTGAAGACGACTGCAGCATACTTCATATTCATACGTTATGGCATCTCCCTCGAAATCAGTTTTGCTTTCGAGATTGCCCACGGCATTATAAGTCATTGTTTCCGTTTGGCCAAGCGGCAGAGTGCGTGTCAGTCTCCTGCCGTTTGCATCATAGGTGAAACTGGTGGTGTGCCCGTTTGCGTCGGTTTGTGTCAGTTGATTTCGTACTTCATCATACGTGTAATTAGTCTCATTGCCCAGTTCATCCGTCACTTTCCTGAGATGTCCCAGTTCATCGTATTGGAAGTGCTTTGCATTCCTTTCTTCATCGTATTCCGTAATTCTGC
>MFGW01000123.1:3230-4570 GCA_001780385.1 Candidatus Fischerbacteria bacterium RBG_13_37_8
TGTAACCGCGTTCATTCGTCACATAATGCAGTCTGCCGGTTTCATCATACGTATTTTCCACTACCGGAAGAGGATCATCTGGTGTTTTCTTGGGATATTTTGTCTGCCTGAGTCGCCCTAAATCATCGTATTCGTAACTGGTCAAGTAACCGTTCCTATCAAGCGAAGAGCGGCGATTCCCTTCTTCATCAAAGGTAAATGCTTCGAAGGGATTATCATCGAGATCGGCAGGCGTCTCATCGGGATATAGTATCTTCCACAAGTATCCGCGTGTGTCATATTTATTGTAGGTTGTTCTGCCGAGTGCATCAGTAATTGTCTCCTGTTTGCCATTGCTGTTGTAGGTATAAGTAGTAGTATTGTCGAGACGATCGGTGTAGGTCAGCAACTGCCCTGAATTATTATGCGTGGATATGCTTGTCTCCGCTACTACAACACCATCCACCGTCCGGTAAACCGTCGAGGTGAGTTGATTGCCGTTGCCGTCATACGTAAATTCACGCACATTTCCCAGTGCATCTGTTATTTTGGTCCGATTCCCGTAATCATCGTATTCGTATGTCATCACATTTCCTTTTGCATCGGTCGTTGTCCAAAGATTGCCGCTCGGATAATAGGTGTAGCTCGTTTCATATCCCTTTGCATCGATTGCTTTCTCAAGATTATTGGTCCCGGCATAATACACATTCACTGTCTCATTTCCCTTGGCATCTATTATCTTCGTTACACTTCCGTAGTCATTGTACTCGTATTGCGTCACGTGATTGAGTGCGTCTATCACCGATTTCAACTTATCGCTGTCATAATAGGTATATTCTGTCGTATACCCAAGCGGATTTGTCTCGTAGCGTACATTTCCTTTCTCGTCATTTACAAAATGCGTCACATTCCCGTACGGGTCTATAATATCGCTCAGGTAACCATTTGCATCATAGCGGTATTCAGTGGAATCTCCAAGGCGATTTTCTATTGTCGAACCGTTTGTAATGTCAGGATCATGCGCAAGATTTGTTTCGTTACCCTCTGCATCTATCAATTTAATGACACGCCCTTGCTCATCAAATACCGCTGTCAATGCAGTATTATTATCTCCGTCAAGAATATCTTTGATGAAGTGATCTGCCTGGTAGGTAAAGCCTGTCGTCTTATTATCACGATTTACCACCTGGTCGAGATCACCTTCCGGTGTGTATTGGTATGTCATGCTTTTATCCATCGGATCGGTAATTGTCATTATGCGACCGGCGATATCTCGTGTGAAGGTAATTCCTTTGCCGGAGTTGTGTGTAACTCCATTCGGAGTGATTGTTAATTCATTGCCGTTGAAGTCAGTCATGCTC
>MFGW01000123.1:4633-5831 GCA_001780385.1 Candidatus Fischerbacteria bacterium RBG_13_37_8
TCCGGCTCAAATACTCCTCCTCCGGTATCTAATAATTTATCACTATTATTGGGCCATTCAATAGCAGAGCTTCCTACTATCACGAGAGACGCTCCCGGAATTCCTCCTGTTTGTGTGAAACTTGCGGTACCATAGCATGCTGCGGCAGTTCCATACTCCGGTGTTACCTGCAATGCAAATTGGTAAAATTCACTATCGGAGATGCGTATCTCCGTCAAATGATATTTCGTTGACTGACTATTTTGACATGGATCAATTGAAGGTCCGGTAAAGACCCATCCATCACCCGGCTGGCGATTATTCAGGTATCGTCCTCCGACTCCTACTTCCAGCCACCAACCATATCCAAAATCACGTGAAATATTCCTTACCCTGCTATCATAAGAGCGCCTGATTGTTATCGGAATTCCTGAAACCGGTACCTCCATATCTACGAAGCTAATTTTATATACTCCAAGTTTATTCGCACCATCTATCAATACTGTTTTCTCATCTGAGGAAGTATTGCCGGCAATATCTTCTGCTATCAAGCGAAGGTTGACCATTCCATTCAACAACAAAGTCGGATCAAGCTTACTAACTAAATTATTGCTTATTTCATTTTCACCTGTAGCAAGTGTGATAGGTTGCCCTAACTCAATCGGTTCATATTCGAGTCTCCATTCAATCAAATTCTCATCTTCTACGGTGCCGATTATATCTGTTATTAATGATATTCTTGTACCGTCTGTTGGTGAATTAATAATTACAACTGGAGGCGTATTATCCGGCGGAGGCTCTGCCATGATCAATTCACCATCAATCATACTGAAGAGCAAATATCCCTGCCAGGGATACATGTTGTTGACAGGCGTATCGTTTGGTTGTAATGCTGTGTAAATTTCGGTTGCAGGATCAAGTGAATATAACACACCTTCCGTCCATTGGTTTGAAATAGCGGTGCTGAGCGATACGGTAGTTGTGCCGTCGCTTATGGAAATACGCGAGTCTGCCCATTCGACTTCCGTGCGCCACGGTGTGGAAATGACATTCCATCCTTTATTTAAAGTAATATGAAATGGTTCTGTTATTGATACTGTCTCTCCGGTCACGGTGATTGTTTCTTCTTGCTTGAGCAATAAGTTATATCCGCGTCCGGGATCTATGCTGGCAAACCCAGGCTCATCTGCGCCTACCTCGAATCCATTTTGGTAATCAT
>MFGW01000123.1:5844-7011 GCA_001780385.1 Candidatus Fischerbacteria bacterium RBG_13_37_8
AGGAGTGATCTCATCAAATACCGCATGGGGACTATTATCCTGTGCTTGCAACGGAACCGCAACATAATTCCAACCTATCGAATAGGTATGCGTTATAGTAACTTGTTTTGCTCTTAATTCAGGCTCAGTAATTAAATTAAGTGAAAATATAGTAAATAATATCCATGCTTTCAATAATCTACTTATTTTCATTTCAATCACTCCTATTATAACTTAAAATTTTCTTTATTCATAAGGTTCACTACAGTTTTCATAAGCAGTTGCCGGATCGTGAGCCGGCATTGATTACTGCCGAAGCGGCAATTGTGCAGGTGTTCGCTGCATTCATGTGGAAATTACCTGTTACCGTTGTCGTAGTGTCTATGCCGAGTTGTGCTTTATTGCCGGAGGTTAGGTCAAATGTGCCGGCATTGACCTGTGCTCCTTGCTTGACTATCGCCACACTTCCTACTGCAATGCCGGTCGAATTCACCTCAAGTGCACCGGATACAGTGATGGTCGTTGATTCTCCTATTGCAGCTTCTCGCGATGCTTCTATTTGAAGACTCGTTGCGGTCAGCTCCGTGCCTTGCCGGACGATAGCATCGCTGCTGCTTAGATTGCCCGTCGAGAGTATCTTCACTTCACCGGTTACCTCCACTACTGAATCCATTCCAATCTTTGCTTCCTTCAACGCTCGTATATATATTTGCGTCGAATGTATCTGAATGCTCTTGAATGTCCCGGCATCATCTTCCTCTGATATGAGATGCAATGCCCCGGTCGTTATTCCACCGTCAGGATTCGCATAATCCTCCGCTACACGCACTCCTTTCCGCCCATAAATGCATACATTCGCGGCATTTACGTCGAGATAATTATTCTCACCGTTGAGCTTGATCAGGCATGGTGAAATAATCGTCACGTTGCCGCTCGGGTTGAAATTCACATGCAGGTTCTTGACTTTCGTCCCATCAAATCCAAAATCCTGCTCATACGCATCCAGCTCCGCCTGGTTAGCAACTGCTACGTACACTTGCGGAACCGTGCAATTGGCGGCTGTGTATCCTTTATAATCTATTGTAGCAGCATCTGGACATCCGATTGCAGACAGCACCGTTATCGTTACCGTTGCAATCGCGGAATCTATTTGTGAATCATTCGCCTTGAAGGTAAAACTATCCGCGC
>MFGW01000123.1:7023-7207 GCA_001780385.1 Candidatus Fischerbacteria bacterium RBG_13_37_8
GCTACCGTGGCATTATTGGAGTCTGCTTGCCCATCATTTGCCTTGAAGGTGAAGCTGTCTGTGCCGTTATAATTTGGCTCCGGTGTGTAGGTTAGGTCCGGGGGTGTCCCTGTAAGAAGTCCATGCGAAGGTGCAATGACGATGCTGTAAGTCAATGGATCATTTTCAATATCCGATGCCGTCA
>MFGW01000123.1:7241-12596 GCA_001780385.1 Candidatus Fischerbacteria bacterium RBG_13_37_8
GACATTTTGACTATTTGCGACGGGTGCATCATTGACCGGCGTAATCGTAATGCTCACGGTTGCGATATTTGAATCAAGCAGACCGTCATTCGCCTTGAAAGTGAAACTGTCAGCGCCGGAGTAGTTCTCTTCAGGAGTATACGTTACGTCAGGAGCCATTCCGCTTAATGTTCCGTGCAACGGCTGATCGACGATATTGTATGTTAATGCATCTCCATCAGCATCAGTTGCAACGAGCGTGATCGCAACAGCAGTATCTTCATCGGTAGTCACTGCTTGATCTTCTGCAACCGGCGCTGTGTTAGGCTCTCGCCAGTATACCATTGCCGTGTTGGATTCACTTGCCCCGGCTTTCACTACTGCGCTGTCATCTCCTAATGTATTTCCGGTGTAGCTGAATGTCACTACACCGTTAGCGCCGGTCGTCCCTGATTGCTCTATCTGATGAGCGCCGCTTACCTGCAGTGTCAGAATTATTCCTTCTATCGGCGCATTGTTCTCATCCGTTGCCGTAGCTGTCAGTGTATGTTGCTGACCCGGTTCGAGCGTCGCTGTCTCCGGCTCAAGCGTTATCGTTGCCACGGTGACCGATGTCCCGCAATTTAACCCGGACGGATTCCATCCCTGCATTAACTCAAACTCGTAGATGCGTGCTAAATACCACAACGCGCTCCCGGGATAAAAGAGTGACATATCTACGTACTGCAATCCACTGCCAATATGCTTCAATAAATCACGGTCCAGCCCGTCATAGATGATCAATCCTGACTGGTAATTCACGTATGTTCTCGCCGGTTTATAATCCTCGGAAAGAACATTCTTCGCTTTCATGCTCAGGCACCAGTTAGGATCATACGTCTCAAATACATTCGCATCCCCGGCTTCTCCTTGCTGCCCAACCAGGTACGTATTTATATAATACGGCGAACCGGTATCATCCACGCCCAGCGTGCTTTGTTCTATTATTTCCAAACCGCCCGGCTGGCCTCGCGGTCCGGGATTGTTCGTCGTGAACGGGAAGAAAAAGTTCTTATAATCCAACTGCGCTATGACACCCGTGCATTCCGAATCCCAGATTATCAGCTTCCCTCCGCCGGTTATATATTCTTCCATGCGAGCACGAAAAACAGGATTCAACAGAAAAACATCACTTCCGATATCACACACTCCATTCAGAACGACCGTATCGAATCCCGGCAATGGATTATCGATGCCGGCATTGCCTATTTGCACAGGGTCAAGATTAACAAACAATGGAAGGTAGTGATTCTCGAATCCACGCGTCGGCAATCTTCCTCCCAGCACATAGCGTCCCGCATCATTCGGACAAAGCGCTACTGCACGGCTCTCCTCATGCTGCAGTGTCGGTACCTCCGGAAATTCCACCACGGGATTGAATGTCGCCGTATGCACCGCTGTCTGACAATCATTGCCGGTCGTATATTCAACCGTGACCGTATTCTCCACCCCTGCATCGAATTGCAGCACTGCCGTCGCGATTCCTTTATCATTTGTGACAGCGCTTACTTGCTGTGTGCCATGCTTGAACAATAGTGTCTGCCCCGACATCGGTACCGTCGGATTCAGCCGGTCAAATAATCGCGCTGCTACCTCTACCTGCCCGTCCGCCGTCGCATTGAGCGCCGCGTAAATATTCACCAGCGCCTGGCTCGTCACGGTTACTTCTACTGTATCTGATGCCGTGCCGCCATCTTTATCTGTCACCGTCAGCGTCGCTGTGTATGCTCCTACTGCCATGTATGCATGCTGTACCTGAACCGCAATTCCGTAGCAATCATCGATATCCTCGCTTGTCCCATCACCAAAATCCCAATGACAATGCAATAATTCCCTGTCAATCGGACTTACATCTCCTACCGCTGCTGTCGTGCCCCAGTTCACTCCGCATGCTATATATAACGGCCAACCAGCTTCCGCTGTCGGCGCTACATTATTCACCGTTACCGTCTTTACCTCTACTCCTGATATGCCGCGTCCATTCCATACCGTCAGCGCTGCTTCGTAAGCGCCACTGTCATAGTAAATATGCGGTGTCGTCGAAAAATTCTTGCTTATGGCGCTGCCGTCTCCAAAATCCCATTCATTATATGCTATGCCCCAGAGCAGGTCTACGGATTCATCCGTAAAGAGCGCTGTTTGCATTTCATCCGGTACCGCTGGCTCATAGCTGAAGTTAGCCGACGGCGCTCCGTACACATAATACTGCATCGTCTTGCTTGCCGCTAATCCCAGGTCACTGGTCGCCGTCAGTGTTACATCGTATACTCCCGGTGACGCATAGGTATGCACTACATCTCTCTGCACGTCTGATGCGCCGTCGCCAAAATCCCACGCATACGACACGATAGCGCCGTCTACCGACGTGGAACGATCCACAAAACGCACCGTCTGGCCGCCTATCTGCGGCGAATACACACGAAACATCGACATCTGCACCGGCGTGTAGGTCGTGTTCCATTTGCTCCGTATAATCAGACGCAGGTATTTCGCCGCCACCGGCTCAAAGAAGAAATCCTGCACCGTGCCGTCATTCTCAAGCGTGCCGGTCAGTACGGTTGTGAAAGCACTGTCATACTGCGTTGTCACGGATGCTTGCACCTCGAACGTTCGCGGCGCATAACTGCCCGCCGCCGCTTGCAACCGCACGCGGTCTATTATCCATGTACTGGCTCCCGGCAGCAGCAGCGTGAAACGCGGATTATTCAATGCATCATACGTCGCAGTCCATACTCCCGCAGGATTAAAATCAAGAATATCATTTATTGCCGAGCAAGCGCCGGCTGTGCTTGAACAGGAATATATCTGCGCTCCCGCTCCCAGCACTTCCAGTACCTTCAATTCCCCTACGGCAATGACACTTGTATCTCCATAATTACTCTTCGGCACCAACCGTATGTATTTTGCCTGAACTGGCTCCGCAAGTATGAATCTTTGCGCTCCCGGGATACTATTTGAATATTGTGCATCAATTACCATCGTGTAGGGACCTTCAGCATCTTCCGATACCCATACTTCAAATTCTCTTAAGGCTTTTGTGTTTATTGCTGTCTCGATAACTATCGCATAAATAGTATGACTGACACCACCGGATAACCGTATCGTTGCAGAATGAGAACCGGCGACACCGTCCGTCTCCCATGCATTATACGTCGTTCCGTCAAGCAAAAATTCCGCATAACTGCCGGCTCTCTTCTCACTCGATTCATGCAGCAGACCGCCTCTCTCCTGCGCTATCACTTCAAAAAATCCTGTCGAGACTTTAGTTGCCGTACCTTGTGTATTGACTGCTACATATTTCACATAGCGAGCCTGTACCGGCGCCGCAAACATAAATTCCTGCACTTTCAGAATATTGCTCACCGTTCCACTATAAACAAGGTCATAATTCACATCATCCGTCGAAACGAGTATCTGAAAATCTTTCACCGATTCATTGATATAGTCAATGCGTGGCGCTATGCGCACTCCTTCAAGCGTGTAAATAATGCCGCCGGCAAGCTTAATTCTCACCCATTCATTACTGTTGCCAGTCGCCTGCCAGTAATCCGACACATTGAAATCTATCATTTTATCCGGTGTGTGTCCCGACGTAGCGCTCGAATATGCAATAACTTCCGCACCATTTTCCTTAAATGACGGACTCTCCGCTTTTGCTGCATTCCGTTCCGCAAGCGGTAAAGTGATGATATGCCCCTCATCGTTTACCGTGATTACCTGAAAATCCGCAACGCGAATATATGAAGGACTGCCATGATTATTCTTCACCAATAATTTGATATATTTCGCACGCACCGGCTCCGGCGATATAACATAGTCATGATACTGCCCGTCATTTGACACATAATCGCTTATCACAGATTCGAATGAGCTGTCTTCATCTGTTGTCTCCGAAACAAGAACTTCGAATTGATTTATCGCCTCGTTATTGGAAACAGCGGCTGAACCAAGTATCCTTATTTTCTCGATGAGCGGCTCACCTGGCAGTCGAAGCTCAACATACTCATTTTCTATCTTGCCGGTATCAGTCAGCCATGCTGTCGATGTATTTGCATCAAGCATCAACTCCGGCCGATAGGTATAGTTATAGCTCGAATATGAGCTTATCGCGGTTGGTACCGTGATCACTTCAAACTCGTACAATGAAATGAAATTAGCCATCCCGTATCGATCAACTACCCATAAACGAACATATTTTGCCCAAACAGCTCCTTCAGGAAAAATAAATTCCTGCCAGCCGCTGATATTTTCTGCTGTAGCTGTTAGCACGTTTATGAATTGATCATCGTCCGGTGTTGTATTCGATATATCTACCTTGAAATTTTGTACGGCACCGTAACCTGCTCCGTAGGTATTCAATAACCGGATCCGGTCAATCGGATAACTTTTGCCTCGCGCAAGCTCAACGACAAAGTTTTCATTCTCGATATCTCCGGGCGCTGTCGACCAGAGACTGCCTGCTACTCCGTCAATTGCTTTATCTGCCGACAGACTTCCGTATTCACTTGATACACTCTGTATGCTTCCTCCTTCCGACAGCAGCGCTGCATTCACAGGGTACCGAAAATGCGACGGTATGCCCGCAAGATTAACATCAATCACCTCAAATTCGCGCACGTATATGTTAGTTGTGCTTCCATAATTATCATCTACATATAATTGCACGTAGCGTGCTTTCACCAGCTCATCAAACAGAAACTCCTGTACTTTCAGTGACTTCAATGCAATCTCATCAAGCACTGTCACAAATGACTCCAGATTAAGTGTATTGGAAACCTTTACTTTAAAATGCTGCACACCTACCGGAGTATTATCATTTATCATCCGCACACGGTCAATTGTATGCGCGATTCCACCGGGTAGTTCTATTATAATGTATTCTCCTGAAATATGCCCACTTTCAGTTCTCCACTGCGAATCAGTCACACCGTCCAGCGCCATTTCCGGCGGATAGCTCGATGCACTGTTCGAGCACAAGGCAACCGTAGCTCCCTCTGCGAGTGAGCCGATGTTATTCTCGACGATTGCGACATTACGCTCATCACCAGCTACCGTGAAATCCGGCAACGGTGCATCATCTACTGCTGTCACTGTTATTGATACCATAGCTTCATTGGAATTAACCGTTCCATCATTCACCGAGAAGCTGAAACTATCCGTTCCGTGGTAATTCAGCTCCGGTGTGTAGACCACGGAAGGAGGAGTACCGCTCAGGGTACCGTGTTGCGGTTCCTCGATAATAGTGTATTCGAGCGGATCATTGTCTACATCTTCAGCATTGAACACGATAGAAATAGCTTCATCTTCGTTCGTTGTTACTGAGGCATCATAAGCAAC
>MFGW01000123.1:12692-12863 GCA_001780385.1 Candidatus Fischerbacteria bacterium RBG_13_37_8
ATAATAATTAAGTTCAGGAGTGTAGACAACGTCAGGCGGTGTGCCGCTCAACACACCGTGCGCGGGAGGTGTCTCTATTAAATAAGTCAGAGGATTATTATCGACGTCGATTGCAACAAGTGTAATCGGAATGAGCGTATCTTCATTTGTGCTGACCGATTGGTCATACGC
>MFGW01000124.1:0-270 GCA_001780385.1 Candidatus Fischerbacteria bacterium RBG_13_37_8
ATGATAGACGAAGTGGAAGATGAGAATTTTCAACTGCGGCATCAGGGAATGGCGCCAGAGATAGACGGGATTATTTATGCAACTTTGAGCACGGGATTGCGTTTGGGAGGAAAGAAAAACTACCAGGAGGGAGATCTTGTAAGAGTAAGAATAATAGATGCCAGCGGGTATGATTTAATCGGGCAGATACTTTGAAACTTGTTGACAAAAGATGTGCAATGGTGTAGAGTGATAAGTCAATTCTTTGAATCAACAAAGGTACCGAGATGA
>MFGW01000124.1:276-3455 GCA_001780385.1 Candidatus Fischerbacteria bacterium RBG_13_37_8
CGGAAATGTTTCAAACATATGATCCGGCTGTACTACAGAAACTTGTGATAACTGATGAATTAACCAATCTTTACAATCGCAGGTATTTCCGACAGTATCTTGATTATTTAAAAAAGGAAGAACAGGAGAAGGGGAGACAGTTTGTTCTTTTATTTTTAGATATTGATGATTTCAAGAGATATAATGATAATTACGGACATTCCTGCGGAGACAAGGTATTGATCGAAGTAGCAAAAATTCTTCAGAACAGTGTAGGGGAGAATGGTGTCATTTTCAGGTATGCAGGTGATGAATTTACAGTGATATTGCCTGACTTTACAGAAGAGGGTTCCAGGAAATTATGTGGGAAGTTTTCCAAGGATTTACGGGAAAAATTTGCATATAACGGTTTTCCAGTTGGGATGCAAGAGGTGACAGTGAGTGCCGGATATGCTTGTTATCCGAGTGAAGGGAGGACATTTGCAGATATAATAGATATGGCAGATAGAGCATTATATTATGCAAAGAGGGAAGGACGGGGTACATTTTATGGTGGCAGCATGGCGTGCACGGTAATTGAGCGTGTGCGTAATAATTGGCCGCCGATAGTATATTGCAGGGAATTAGTAGGAAGGGACAAAGAGATAGCATATCTGCGCGATATAGTGGTGCATTCAAAAAGTGGTGTAGGCCATGTTATGTTAATAGAAGGGGAAGCCGGGATTGGTAAATCAAGATTAATGAAGCATTTTGCAAGGAGTTTGCGTGTTGGTGATTATAATATAATTTTAGGGGAATGCAGTAATAGTACCACGGTAATACCTTATCATCCATTTAGAGAAGGTCTCAGTCATTGTTTTGAGGCAAAAGATGCGAGGATGCTGCAATGCTACAGGAGTCTTGATAAAACATACCGGAAAGAACTTATTAAATTTATTCCTTCTTTTACACGGTATGAAACCAGCGAGGTATTATCTGCCGAGGGAGAAATTGATAAATTTCTTTTGTATCAAAGCATATTAAATTTACTCATTGCATTATCTAAGCAATTACCTGTCGTATTAATTTTGGACGATATACATTGGGCAGATGAAGCATCATTAAATTTAATCGTATTTTTAGCGAAGCATACTGAAAATGAGAGAATTTTAATTTGTACCTGTTTTAGAGAGGAAGAAGCTCCGAATTCAAATTTTTATCATTTAATAAAAGGAATGAGCAGGGAAAGCAAAGTTAAGCACATGATATTAATGCGATTATTCGAAGAATCGCTGTCAAACATGGTAGATATAATTTTTGATCCTTATCTATTATCAGGGGAATTCAAGAAATGGTTGCACCATGAATCGGAGGGCAATCCATTTTATGCAGAGGAAATTATTAAATCACTCATAGAGGAAGGGAAGATTATTAAAAATAATGGAGAAATTGCAGTCGCTGATTATAAAAAATTTGGATTGCCGCATTCGGTAAAGGAATTGATTTTAAGAAGAGTATTGCGAATGAGTGTCAATGAACAGCGGATTCTGGGCTATGCTTCAGTGATAGGTCAGGAATTTCCTCTTGATTTATTATACACCTTGCTTGAGGAGGATGAATCGTATGTGCTGGATGTATTAGAAAAAGCACGAAAAGCTTTTATAATAAAGGAACTTGTAGATGAGCGGACTGAAAAATTTGCTTTTTATCATAATAAAATTAGAGAGACTATTTATTTGGAGATGGGATATATAAGAAGGAAGAAGTTGCATCTTCGGTTAGCTGAATTGCTTGAGAGGATGCATCAGGATAATATTAATGAAATAATAGAAATGCTTGCTTATCATTATAACAAAGCGCAAAGATATGATAAAGCATATAAATATTCTTTATTAGGAGCAGAAAAAGCGATATCGCTTCATGCGTATCAGCAAGCCATAAAGTATCTTGAAAATTGTTTGGATTATAATAATTATATAGAAGTTGGCGAGAGCGAGATAAAAGATATACAGCATAGAATTAATCATATAAAAAGTGATTTAATGCAGCAGTTATAGAATTAACGACACTGCACTATATATATTTTATAAAAGCTATGGAAAGGCGGGGATATTAAGCTAAAAATAGGGATATACAAGAACCAATAAGGACATGAAAGAAATACGCTATCATAATGTAATATCATCGCGAATTGAATACTATGTAACGGTAGCGGGATACAATATCAATTCGATTGTTTTTTTTGAAAAAATTAAACGTGAGGGGAGGGAGTGTGATCATTTTTTTGCAGCAGGCAACGAGATAACTTTTGATCGAAGGGGAGTAATGCTTAATGGAACTGGCGGGGGATTATGTGAATACATGTTTGGGGTAGATCAACCATTGCCTGATCTTTTGAGAAAGGATGTAGTGAATCGTTTAATTATATTTGGTGCTTTTCATTCAATGCTCTATGATAAAATTATATTTACTGATGAAGTAAGTAGTTTTCTTACCTATGATGAGATATTTTTAAGGGGACATGCGATCAGCAATTATTATTTCTTTATTCAATCAGACTACCAGGGCAAACCAAGAATGCGGCAGGAGTCTATATGCAGAAAATTGGGCAAAATACTAAAGCGATCTATATTGACAGGCCGGGCTGATGATGAGAAGTTAGCCAATGAAATTCTTATGCATTTAAATGAAGAAAAAACAACCTTGCTATTGGTGAGATTAAAAAATATACATAATGAAATGTATTATCAGATGTATAAGAAGTTTTATAATAACAAGAAAAATTTAAGCAGGGAGGAAAGACAATTATTGGTGGAATATGCTGATGAAAATCAGATCCCACAGTATCAGAGGGAGCGTATGCAGATAGATAATGTATACAAACATACAGAACATCGGCATATTGTGGATGAATACAAGGATATATTGATTCAGGGTCAGCAAAAGAGGCTGTCTGATTTTCAGAAAGCGCGTTTAAAAAGGCTTCGCACATTAAGTATGCGAAATAATATTCCCAGCAGTTTATTTGATACGTTAGATGAATTATTGTTAGAGAGTAAAGAAGCGGTGGAGATTTATGAACCGGAATATTTAAAAGATAGCAGGATTATATTGGAGAGCATATTTATTCATACGGAAGATATTGAATCTCAGGTTACGAATGATGATCTGCAGAAGTTATTATTTTCAAAGAAGAGAGCTGTTCAATTACGAGATAATAG
>MFGW01000124.1:3480-10042 GCA_001780385.1 Candidatus Fischerbacteria bacterium RBG_13_37_8
GGGCGTCTATGCGATGAAATATTGAGGGACAAGGATGATATAAGACCGCTGGAGAATTTCGGTTATATAATAGCGTATTTTGACCGATTTGATTCATGTGCAGATTTTATCAACAAGATAGCATTTATGCAGAATATTGATATAAGTGATTCAACAATAAGAAGTTTATATGGGAGCATGACTGAGTTTAATAAGTTGAACCCGAATTTATTTTCGAGATTATTCATTGAGGATTTGCTGGTAGATAAATATTTAACGAGGTTTGGGCTGAACAAGATGCAGGTATTAATAAAGGGATTCAAAAAGATTATTAAGAATGAAATTTCATTGCCGGAATTAGTTTCAGATTTAAGACAGATAACACGGGATGAGAATATATATACGGCGATACATGCATTTTTGAATAACCGGATGAAGAATTATTATTGGGATTTAGCATCGAAAAAAGAAATTCGGGCATTAGAAAGCGAGACAATAGAATTTATGGCATTAAATAAAAAGTTGGAGAGCAGCAAAGAGCTTGTAGAAATGTTTGATCAAGTCGTTTTTGACTTGAAGAAGGAATCGTATTATTTAAGGAATATATTACCGAAAGTAGTTCGAAGTAATGATATAAAATTACGTGAAGATTTCATACAGAATAGTGGGTTAGACAGATTTTTGATAGAAGAGCTGGAGCGGGAATATTTTGAAGCACAAGCTTATGATGTAGCGTCAATTGAGAAATTTCAGGAACTTCCCCAGGCAATAGAATAAGCAAACTGCAGGGAGAAATAATTTGCTTTTTTAGAGGTTGTGGTATACAATAAACTTTACCCATAGTTGTCCGAAGAGAAAGATATGCAGGTGATTGAAAATGCAGGAAGGTAATCGGACACAGGAGGTTGCTTGTGGCAACATTTGTTATTATAAGTTACTTTGTGTTATTAAGTATCTTGACAGTGTATGCTTTTCATCGTTATATAATGGTATATTTATTTCAGAAGCACAGGAATGATGAGAAAAAGCAGGTGAAGGAATTTACGGAGCTACCGACAGTTACCATCCAGCTTCCGGTATATAACGAACTATATGTGATAGAAAGATTGATAAAATCGATATGTCAGATAGAATATCCACGTGAAAAATTGCACATACAGATATTGGATGATTCAACGGATGAGACGATTTATTTAGCTGAGCGAATTACCAAGGAGGCAAGGCAGGAAGGATATGATATTGAATATTTGCATAGGCGAAACAGGGAAGGTTTTAAAGCAGGGGCATTGCAGGCAGGCATGGAGACGGCGAAAGGTGAATTTATTGCAATTTTTGATGCGGATTTTATCCCGCCCAATGATTTTCTCATAAAGACAATACATAGTTTTACTGATCCACAAGTAGCAGTTGTGCAATCTCGCTGGGGACATATAAATAGTGATTATTCTTTATTGACAGAGATTCAAGCGCTTATGCTGGATGGACATTTTGTGGTCGAACATATAGCGCGGAATCGTTCTGGAAGATTTTTAAATTTTAATGGTACGGGTGGAATGTGGAGGAAGCAGGCAATTATTGATTCAGGTGGTTGGCAATCGAATACATTAACGGAGGATTTAGATTTAAGTTATAGAGCTCAGATGAGAGGCTGGAAGTTTGTTTATCTACCTGATATTGTTTCTGATGCAGAATTACCAGTAGATATGGATGCCTTTAAGAGACAGCAATATCGATGGACAAAGGGAGCAATTCAAACAGGCAGGAAGCTATTATTTACTTTATTGAAAAGTAAACTGCCCTGGTGGATAAAAGTTGAAGGATTTTTTCATTTAACAAATAATGTATCTTATTTTTTAATGCTTCTATTATCAATATTAATGTTTCCATCGATGATTTTCAGATTTAACTTAGGCTGGTACGATATGATGTATTTTGATTTACCGATATTCTGTCTTGCAACTTTTTCAATAGGAGCATTTTATATATTTTCAGCGAAAGAAATTTATCCTGACTGGAAGAAAAAAATAAAATATATTCCCTGTTTAATGGCGCTCGGATATGGATTATGTGTAAGTAACGGAAAGGCAGTAGCTGAAGCCATGACAAATGTACCATCAGAATTTGTCAGGACTCCGAAATATATGATAGAAAAAGAGAACAAGAAACTAATGCCGAAAGGGTACCGCAGCAAAAAGGGTTTCACAGCATGGTGGGAAATTTTATTCGGAATGTATTATGCATATGCAATATATTTTTGCATAGATTATGATTTGATAGCAGCGGTACCATTTCTTGCACTTTTTGCTTTTGGTTTCTGGTATGTTGGATTATATACACTCTGGCAAAACAGGGATCAATGGTTAAATGTAAGAGTCAAGACAGCCTTTCAAAATACTTAATTTTAATGAGAAATGATTAATATTCTGAGGGAGAGGAGCTTTAATGGTAGGAAGGATAATGTTGCTTGATTATGAAAAATAAGAATGTAACGATTAATAAAGTAGTTCCATCGGCGGCAATTGAGAACGGCGTGATAGAAATATATGGGGAAGGATTTACTGCGGATGATTATGCAGTAGATAGTGTATTAATTGATAATATAGTAGCCCGAAAGAAATTTGTCAGTGAAGACAAAATAGTTGTTACCATTCCGGAGTATGCGAGGAAGGGTGAAATAGTATTGGGAAGTAATGCTGATGAAAAAGCTGTTTATTCTATTGTACTTGGTTCGAAATTAGCAGATAATCTTCACTGTGTCGATAATCCTGTGGTTGATAATGAAGGGAATTGGTATGTAACGTATAGTGGAAAAAGGGATGAATCGCCGGAGGTTTCAATATTTAAAGTAACGCGGGATGGTGCGATTAGTCCATATATAACCAATATTAAGAATGCTACTTCTATGGCGTTCAATAAAGATGGTATTTTATTTGTAAGCAGCAGATTTGAAGGGATGTTATACAAGGTACTTTCGGAAGGCGAGGTTGAGGTATTTGCAGAAAATTTAGGCATACCTACCGGTGTGGCAATTACGCAAAGCGGTTATATATATGTAGGAGACAGGACGGGCAAGATATATAAAATATCGCCTGATGGGCAGACATCATTATTCGCTGAATTGCCGGAAAGTCTTGTAGCATATCATTTTGCCTTAGATCTGGATGAGAATTTATTTGTTTCAATTCCTGATATTTCATCAGTCAGTTCGATTTACATGATTGATAATTTTGGCAAAAGCGTATTATTTTATGCAGGTTTTGGTAGACCGCAGGGCATGGCTTTTGATAAAGATGGCAACCTCTATATATGCGAAGCAAAAGTGGGAGAGAGTGCACTATGGTGTTTAAAATCAACAGGAGAAGTATTAAAGATAGTGGCAAGTCCTCCGCTTATTGGAGTGGCATTTGATCAAAAGGGAAATCTTGGATTAGCGACCGCCACTTCTCTCTATAAACTTCGCCTGGGGATTTATGGAAAACCTCATTGAGTCGTATTCAAAGTATTTGAGGAGCACTAATTTATGAGGTTACGCTGGTGTGCAGCAATAGTATTTCTTGTAATAATTGTTCTTGTTTTTTACAGCGCCACAATTATTAAAACCTGGTTTTCTATTCGTAAATCTATTCCTGTTTACACCGGGGAATTTTCAGCACCCTCTATTGGCAATGAAATACATATTTTTTGGGATGAGGCCGGTATTCCGCATATTTTTACAGAAAATGAAGAAGATTATTTCTTTGCTTTAGGATATATTCATGCTATGGAGCGTTTATTTCAAATGGAATCATACCGAAGATTAGCCGGTGGAAAACTTTCAGAAATCTACGGAGAAGAGGGCGTATCTGTTGATACATTTTTTAGATGTCTTAATTTGACAGAAACAGTTCGTCTGGAAGAATTCATTCTCGAACCTGAATTGAAAAATAAACTTCGTTTTTATACAAATGGCATAAATTATTTTATTAAAAAGAATCAGGAAAGATTGTCGCCTGAATTTATTTTTTTAAACATTGAGCCTGAATTATGGGAAGTAAGCGATGTCTTAAAGATAATGAAAGTAATAAGCTGGAATTTCAGTTTTAATTATCAAGCGAAGAAGATATTCTGGAAGCTGAGGCAAAAGGTATCAATTGATAAGGTGTTAACAGGAGCGTATCCATTAGAATATCCTGCTATAGTGAATGACAGTGCCAGTGAAGAAGAAGCAATAGATAAATATTTAGGAGGATTAACGGGAACTGCTGCAAGTAATTCCTGGGTCGTTGATCCCAATTTATCTGTGAGCAATCATGTGTTATTAGCAAATGATATGCATTCAATTTCTTCAATTCCTACTTTATGGTATCAAGCTCATGGTAATATAAAAGGAAGAAATATTCTTGGAGCAGGCATACCGGGAATACCATTTTATTTAGTGGGACGCAATGATGCTATTTCATGGGGAATAACTATTCTACCTGCTGACACGCAAGATATTGATCTGCATAAAGAAACTGCATTGAGCAATATTCAATTTGACCGGAAGATAGAAAAAATAGAGGCAAAAGGAGGGGAAATTATACTTATCAATGTGCATACGGGAGAACATTCACGTGGGATGATTCCTGCTTGTGATGATTATTTTAACAAGCAGGCCTATGAAATATTCTGGACAGGATTTATCCCAGGTGAAAATCTAAAAGCTTTCTATCTTATGAATAATGCAACTACATGGAATGATTTCCTCCAGGCATTATCGCTTGCCTCTGCTCCGCCTTTCAATTTTATTTATGGTGACAACCGGGGAAATATTGGTTATTACCCTGCAGGATTAATTCCGAAAAGGATAAATCAAATCTCATTATTTCCTTATACTACGCATCAGGAATGGAATGATTTTCTTTCTCATGATGAAAAACCGAGACTTTATAATCCACAGTCTCATTACATAATAACGGCAAATAATAAAATAACGGATGATCAAAGGAGTGAACTGTTTGCCATAGATTGGTTAGGATCGTTTCGAGCCGAGAGAATACAAGAATTGCTTACAACGAAAAAGCAATTCAAGATTGAAGATTTTCAAGCATTTCAATTGGATACGAAAAGCACGATTGCGGAGATTGTAGTGCCTTATATAAAGAAACTACCCGATAATATGCTGACAGCGGAGGCATTGAAAGTAAAACAGCATATATTACAATGGAATGTGCACGTTAATGATTCTATTGGTGCTCTGTTTTTTGAAGTATATTATTCATCTTTTATGCGAGCGACTTTTGAAGATGAATTAGGGAAAGATCTTTATGACAGATATGCAGAATTTGTTTCACAGGGCAGGTATACAGGGATAGTAGCTATAATCGAGGATAAGGAGAACAGGTGGTTTGACAATATCCAGACATCATCAAAAGAGAACCGGGATATTATTCTGGCGAATGCCCTGGATAGTAGTTACCAGTGGCTCGTGGAGCATTTAGGTAAAGATAGGTCACAATGGAAATGGTCAGCATTGCATAAGGTAGAGTATGTTCATCCGTTAGCTGACACGTGGCTTACAAGAAGATTATTCAATATACCGCCAGTTGGTATTGATGGCAGTATTGATACGGTAAATACCGGCTTATTTAAACTTGATGATACCTATGATGTACATTTAATATCAACACTGAGGTTTATTGTAGATTTAAATGGATTAAATGAAACATATTCAATTATTAATATTGGACAATCAGGCCATCCAATGAGCAGGCATTATAAGGATCAAATGGATTTATGGCGTCAGGGAAAACTGTATAAATGGGTAATAAGTAAGGAAGCACTTGAGAAAATAACCCGGCAAAAGATGAAATTTATTCCTGTTTCAAAGCACCAAAAAGTGAATTAAGTGAATACAATGCAGGTGAGTAACATGAGTAAAATAGATTCTCTCAGAGCGATTGCTAAAATGCTGCCTGATCATCCTGGCATATATCTGTTTAAGGATAAACGGAAAAGGATCATATATATCGGAAAAGCAACCTCCTTGAGAAAAAGAGTACATTCTTATTTTATGAGGAATGTGAAAGGGGGCCCACTCACAGATTTTATGGTAAGGGAAATTGAGGAGATTGATTTTCTGCTTGCCGATTCTTCGGGGGAGGCACTGATTTTAGAGAATCAATGGATAAAGCAAAATCAGCCTAAATATAATATTTTACTGAAAGATGATAAAACATATCCTTATATTGCAATAACCATACAGGAGAAATATCCAAGGACATTTATTACAAGGAAAGTAAAGAAAGATGGTGCACTATATTATGGTCCTTTTATTCCTGCTTCTTCAGCACGAAGATTACTGTTTTTGTTGTACAGGATTTTTGGGATACGACAATGTGAAGTTAAAATTGATGAACGCAGGAAAGAAGTATGCATGTTGTATCATATAAAACGTTGTTCGGGACCATGTGCTCATTTCATTTCAGAACATGAATACCGGGAGAGAGTAATGCAGGCTAAGCACTTTTTAGAGGGAAAAAAAGAAGAAATTATTGAGTATATGCGCCAAAAAATGAATGAATATTCCAGGGAGCTTCAGTATGAAGCTGCGATGATATACAGG
>MFGW01000124.1:10180-12795 GCA_001780385.1 Candidatus Fischerbacteria bacterium RBG_13_37_8
AGGAAAGGAAAAAAGAAATCATTAGTAGAATTAGCATCCAGGAATGCCAAAAATGCTTATTTATTGCAAAGCCGTATGCAGAAAGATAATGATATCGTTACATTGAAGGAATTGAAAGAAATGATAGGATTGCCACATGCTCCGGAACGAATAGAAGCATTCGATATTTCACATTTAGCAGGCAAACACACGGTAGCGTCGCTTGTTGTTTATGAAAAAAATCGTTTTATTCGTTCGCAATACCGGCGATTCAAAATTCGAACGGTATCATTAGTGGATGATTACCAGTCTATGGCAGAAGCAGTGGAACGTCGAATAAACAGGTTAATAAAAGAAAATCTTTCACTGCCGGATTTATTAATAATAGACGGGGGCAAAGGTCATTTGCATGCAGTAGAAAAAATATTAAAGAGCCATCAGTTTTTTGTTCCTGTTATTAGCATTGCAAAACAGTATGAAGAGATTTATGTGCAAAAAAGAGACATACCTCTTTTATTGCCAAAATATTCCCCTGTTCTGCAGCTTGTACAAA
This sequence comes from Candidatus Fischerbacteria bacterium RBG_13_37_8, assembly GCA_001780385.1. Lineage (GTDB taxonomy): Bacteria > Acidobacteriota > HRBIN11 > MFGW01 > MFGW01 > MFGW01. The sequence goes on from MFGW01000124.1 coordinate 10,713, forward strand.
AAATCAGAGATGAAGCACACCGATTTGCCATTAATTATCATAAGCGAAAACGTTCGCATTCACAAATAGAATCTCTGCTGGATAAAATAAAAGGAATTGGCACAATCAGAAAAAAGAAATTGATAGTGCATTTCAAAAGTATAGATGTTCTGCGAAAAGCTTCTTTGGAAGAAGTAAGTACAATTGTGGGAAGCAAATTAGCGCAAAGACTCAGTGAACTATTGGAAAAACAAGAGATTGATAAATAATCAAAATATGAATCTGGGGTGTTTATGAATCAAAGAAAATTAATAGTGAATGCAGATGATTGTGGATTTACTAAAGGTATTAACCAGGGAGTAATTGAGGGACATAAAAGAGGTATTATAACGAGTTGTTCCCTCATGGCATGCGGAGATTATATGACTGATTTTATTGATCGACAGAAGAATGTTCCAAATCTATCAGTAGGAGTACATTTGACATTGAGTAATACGAAACCTACGCTGTCTCCCGGACAGGTACCATTTCTGATAAATAAAGATGGATATTTTCATAATTCCCCGGCAGTACTAATCCAAAGATTAATGATGTTTCCCGCTGCTATTCAACAAGTAAAAGCTGAATTGTATAATCAATGCATGCTTTTAATAAATAGCGGAATAAAACCCTCGCACCTGGATTCGCATAAACATTTTCATTTGTACATGCCTCTTTTTAAAATCATTATTCAACTTGCTCTGGAATTTAATATTAAAGCAATACGCGTTCCTTATGATTCTTTTAAAATTGACTTTGCTCCTGAAAAAAAGACACTGACTCATATAATTATTAAAACGCTTACAGTAGTGCAAAAAAGAATGAGAAAACTTCTTAACAAATATTCCATAAAATATCCGGATAATTTTTTTGGAATTGAATTCACTGGTTATTTAAGTGATGAAGTAATAGAGCGGGCAATTAGAAAGATGCCACCCGGAGTTACTGAATTAATGTGCCATCCAGGACATTATACTAAGGAATTAAAAGAGCGGCATACGAGGTTAAAAGAAAGTCGCAAAAAGGAACTGAAAGCATTAACCGCACAAAAAATCAAGGAAGTAATAAAGGAATGTAATATTGAACTTATCAATTATCATGAATTACAAAGAGAAGATTAAATATATTCACCTGGTAAGTATTTTTATAGCTTTTGAATATTTACTTGGCTGGTATTTGACAATAAAATAAGCTATTGACTATAATTGATAATTGCAAAGGATAAAAAAAGATTGTTTACTTTAGATAAGGTATTAATAACCGAAGATAAAAATAATAATTTTTATCTTCAGCAAATTAAGGATTTGCTTTTAGAAGCAAGCAATTTTGATATACTAACGTATAAGGAAAAATTTATGCAGAGGCGTATTCGGGTTGCAATGCATTCAGCAAAAGCAAACAATCTTGAAGAGTATTATGAATTTTTATTAAAGAATCCTGGTCAGGTATATGAATTAATTGAAGCATTATCTATCAATGTATCAAACTTTTTCCGAAATGAGAATGTATTTTATTTTATCAGGGATTATTTATTAGAAATGAAAAATGAAAGTCAGCAGGAGATGAGAATATGGAGTCTTGGTTGTGCAAAAGGAGAGGAGCCATATTCTCTTATGATGATTATTGATGAAGCAAATTTATTGTCCAGTTATAAAAAGATCAGCATTGATGCCAGCGATGTAAATGGTGAAATATTAAAAGAGGCAAAGAGAGGAATTTACCGGCAGAAGGAAATAATGGAAATTCCCAGAAACTATAGGAATTATTTTACTAAAATATCAGAAGATCGGTATGCCATAGATGAACGGATAAAAAAATTTGTTAGATTCAGAAAAGAAAATGTAGTAAACGCACGCTCCCTTTTTCATCACTATAATATTATTTTATGCAGGAATCTACTGATATTTCTTGAGAAGAATTGCCAGGAACGTATTTTTACATTAATTGACCATTCAATAGTAAGGAATGGCATATTAATATTAGGCTTGACCGAGAATTTACCTGCTGATTATTTAGGACAGTGGGAAATTGTTTCCGGTAAGTTGAAAATATACAAGAAACTATT
>MFGW01000124.1:12803-14406 GCA_001780385.1 Candidatus Fischerbacteria bacterium RBG_13_37_8
CGACAAAAAAAATTAGTGATGGTGATTTGAGAATTAGCGTGATTTCTAAGAGCAAGGATGAGATAGGGCAATTGATTTGTTCATTTTTAGCAATGACAGAACAGTTAGCGATGGTACTGAAGGAAGTAAAAGTAGTATCTGAAGGTATCTACACTGCTGCAATGAATGTTTCATCGACTTCAGAAGAAATGAATGCTTCAACGGAAGAAATCGCTGCATCGATTCAGGAAATTGCAAAAGGAGCAGATGTTCAGGCAGAGATGGTAAATAAAAGCTTTGATATTATCAAATCAGTCGCATTGTCTATTGAAGAAATTAGTCAAAAAGCTGAAGCATCAAAAAATATAGCAACCGCAACACAGGAAAAAGCAGTATCAGGTCAGAAAACGATTATGAAATCTACGAATATGATCAGCGAAGCGAACAGATTAACAATACAATATTCAGAATCAGTAAAAGAATTTGGACGCAAGGCAGTGCAAATAAGTGATTTTGTTAGAGTAATTAATAATATATCTCAGCAAACACATTTATTAGCGCTTAATGCTACCATAGAAGCTGCCAGAGCAGGAGAATACGGAAGAGGATTTGCCGTTGTTGCGGAAGAAATACGAAAATTATCAGATAACACTAAAGGATTTTCAGAAAAAATTTCAAAGTTGTCAGATGAAATCTCTCAGACATCTGCTGAAATATCAAAATTAATGGATCAGGGTGTAGAAGTAACACGACAAAGTGTAGAACTGTCAGATCAAGCTCATCATTCATTCGAAGAAATTTTAAAAGCGATTTATACGACAACAGGCAATATAAATGAAATTACAAATTTTGCAAAAGAAATTATGGAGTCAGCAGAGGAAGTAATCAGGGCAGTAGAAGAAATTCATAAAGTAGCAGAAAATAATGCATCAAACACGCAAGAACTTTCGGCAGTAACAGAAGAACAAACTGCCGCTATGGCAGAGCTTGCTTCTTCCGCTCAAGAATTCAGCAAAACCTCTGATAAATTAAAATCATTAACGGAACTTTTTAAATATTAGTAATGCTTGGTAGTACAGCAAATCAATTGTTATTGAAATTTGAAATTGACAGGGAATATTATGGCTTAATGCTGGAAGAATTAACAAGGATAATAGAGTTGGAACATGTGTTACAATTGCCCAAAACACCGCCCGGTATCTACGGAGTAGCTAATTATAAAGGTAAAATAATAACTATTGCCAATATAGCGTATATAATAAAAAAAACAGCACCCTCAAATCTATGCCTGGGTTTGTTGAATGGCAGCTATTCACATATTGGATTAATGATTAATGATAAAATTGAGACGCTCATGGTAAGCAAGATAAAAATAAATCCCCTGTCAGAGAGTACAATAAATAGTCCCGGAAAAGAGATACTTCAGGGTGAATTATTAATAGAAAATTGTATGATTCAAATCATATCCCCGAATAAGCTTTATAATTATTTATTTAAGGAAATGCAATTCTATCTCAGGAAAGAATTTAATTTATTTCAACAGAATTAATTGAACGAAAAATGGAAAAGAGCAGTTGTATAAAAATAAAAAAAAGCATATGATAACATATTATATACCTGAATG
>MFGW01000124.1:14417-15234 GCA_001780385.1 Candidatus Fischerbacteria bacterium RBG_13_37_8
AGGTGTGAAATCCTGGTATGATAGCACAGGTAATGGTTCTGAAGAGACTTTTCAGCATGAGAAGTGAAAAGGAACCGAAATTATATAGTTCAATAAGCATAGAAACCAGGTAAGATGTGAGCGTAAAAGTATTAATTGTTGATGATGCAATGTTTATGAGGTCGATGATTAAGGATATTTTAAACAATTCCGGCAAATTTAATGTAGTAGCGGAAGCTTCAAACGGAAAGGAAGCGGTTGAACATTTTAAGAAGTTCAAGCCTGAATTAGTAACCATGGACATTGTGATGCCGGTCATGGATGGAATTGAAGCCACAAAAGAAATTCTCAAGATAAGTCCCACGGCAAAAGTAGTCATGGTAAGTGCTTTAGGACAGGAACCTTTAGTTATAGAATCAATAGCAGCAGGAGCCAGGGATTTTATCGTGAAACCTTTCTCGCCTGAAAAAGTATTAAAAGTACTTGAACAAGTAGCAAAATTAACTTAATGAATGCCTTTTTATGAAACATGATAAATATTTACAATTATTCATAGAAGAGGCAAATGAGTATATTCAGTTAATGAGTGAGTGCATAACAGCATTAGAAAAAAATCCTTCCGATGCATCTCTTCTTTTTCAATTGTACAGGGGTGCGCATTCAATAAAAGGTATGGCAGCGACTATGCAGTTTGACAGTTTGAGAGATCTCGCACATTCACTGGAAGATATTTTTGAAATGCTCAGACGGGGAGAAATAAAGGTTGATAATTCACTTTCAACGCTTCTTTTTGAAGGCATTGACAGCCTGAAAACAAGCATAGAAAAAGCTGAAAAAA
>MFGW01000124.1:15256-15387 GCA_001780385.1 Candidatus Fischerbacteria bacterium RBG_13_37_8
TGAATATATAAATACGATAAAATCAATTGCACGGCAGAAAGAAACAGGCTGCAGGGAACAAAGTATTATAAAATCCGATGACGCTGAAATACAAACAGAATTAGCAACAACTGAAATGCAACAATCTGATT
>MFGW01000124.1:15483-17832 GCA_001780385.1 Candidatus Fischerbacteria bacterium RBG_13_37_8
CATCATCATTTGAAATGCCTTCCCTTGATTCAACATTTAAGATAGATACAAATATGCTTGATTCGATTTATAATATCGTCACAGAGCTATTTATATTAAATGAAGAATTTCAGGAATACAAAGATAAATTTCCTGTAGAATTACTGAAAACTTCTACGGATTTTAATTTTCTTATAACACAGCTTTATGATGATATATCCAAAGTGCGATTATTGCCGGTAGGAGTAGCATTATCAAATATACCGAGAATGATACGTGATTTATCCGGCAAACAAAAAAAGAAAGTAAAATTTCTTTCAAAAGGGGAAGAAATTTTAATTGATAAAGCAATACTGGAACATTTAATTGATCCGTTTGTTCATATAATACGGAATAGTATTGATCATGGCATTGAACAACCAGAAGAGAGACGTCAATTTAGCAAGAATGAAGAAGGAATGATAAGCGTAAGTGTGACAAGAGAATCTGGAAATTTAAAGATTGTTATTTCTGATGATGGGAGAGGTATTAATTTAGGAAAGATAAAAGAGGAAGCGGTAAGGAGAGGCTTTATATCGGAACAAAAAGCAATGCAAATGAGTCCGGATGAAGTGTTATTTTTAATAACACTGCCTGGTTTTTCGACAGCACCAACTATCAGTGACGTATCCGGGAGAGGATTCGGCATGGATATCGTCAAAGCACGTATAGAATCTCTCGGAGGGAGTATTAAACTTGAAACAAAAACTCGCGCAGGAACAAAAATAACGCTTTATATTCCGCTGTTAGTAAGTATTTCAGATTCATTCATTGTATCAAGCAATGGCTATTATTTTGCCGTGCCTATGTCTCATATTTCCAGAGCATTCATTATTAGCAAAGATGAAATACAATATGTTCAATCGGAACCTTTTGTAATAGTAGATTCAAAAAGAGCTCGCCTGGAATTTCTCAGTAATATTTTTGAATTGACAAACGATGAAGAAAAAGAAAAATATTTTGTATTACTTGTAGAATCATTAGAGGATCTTAAGGGAATAATAGTGGATGAAATAATAGAACAGAGAAAAGTAATAATAAAACCATTGCATAGTCCCCTTGAACTTCTCCCTTATTATCAAGGGATAGCGATATTAAGCAAGCAGAAAATTTTACCGGTCATTGATATTAATAAACTTTTAACCTATTAAAAATAGAAAGGATGGCATGTGAGATATTAACTATCCAGATGCTAAAACAAAAAGGTATGAAGAGAAAGAAAAACATGACATTATCTTTTGAAAAACTTTCAGAAAAGCAGGTGGATGTTTTAAAAGAAATTGCTAATATTGGTGCGGGGCATGCAACGACAGCACTATTTCAAATGATTGGACACAGGATAGATCTGCAGGTACCAAGAGTTACCGTATTGCCCTTATCGGCAGTACCGGATGCACTTGGCGGACCGGAAAAATTAGTGATAGGATTATTTTTGAAGATTTACGGAGATGCGACAGGTAATATTCTTATAATGTTTCCAGTGGAGAGTGCATCCTTGTTACTTAAAATGCTCCTAGGTGATTCCAAGTACGATGCGCTTGCTCTGTTGGATGAATCGGAAATATCAGCATTAAAAGAATTGGGTAATATATTGTCAGCGTCTTATTTAAATGCGATTGCACGATTTCTGAATATAATGCTTATACCATCGGTGCCGGGATTCTCATGCGATATGGCAGGTGCCGTGGTTGATTATATTCTTATTGAATTAGGAAAAGTAGCAAACGTAGCATTGCTTATGGAAACTAATTTTACTTCTCTCCAGGGCAATATGAATGGACATTTCTTTTTATTGCCCGATTATAATTCCCTTGAAATTTTTCTCAGGTCAGCTAAATGAACGAAATAAAAGTAGGAATAGGTAATTATCAAGCAGGACAGCGAACCTTATTGATTTCTTATGGATTAGGTTCCTGTGTGGGAATTTTTCTTTTTGATAAGGTAAAACATGCAGGAGCATTGGGGCATATTTTATTGCCCGGCAGATGTGAAGAAGTTGCACCAATACGACCGGAAAAATATTGCTACAATATAGTTGAGATGATGATAGCTCATCTTACAGGAGAAGGTTCCTTGAAAAAGAATCTCGTTGGAAAGATAGCAGGCGGTGCTCGTATGTTTCATTTTATTACTGCATCAGAAAAACATTGGATTGGAGATAAAAATATTGAATCAGCAAGAATAAAATTACAGAAAGAAGGTATTCCTATAAAAGCAGAAGATGTGGGAGGAAACTACGGACGTACTCTCATTGCAAATACCGAGACAGGTATTTTAAGAATAAAAACAGTGAAACATGGCATTAAAGAAATTTAACAAAAACTATTAAAT
>MFGW01000124.1:17843-19506 GCA_001780385.1 Candidatus Fischerbacteria bacterium RBG_13_37_8
CCGATGAAAAAATGCGAAATATGCAATGGCTTGGAATGGATCTTAAAAGAAAAAGATGGAACCACCCTCGCCGTACGATGTGAATGTCACGAAGAAAAAGAAATAGAACGATTAACATCGGAAGCTCATATCCCTCCACGCTATCAAAATAACAGGGTAAATAATTATAATGCGATAAACTCAAATCAGGTAATTGCTAAAAAAGCAGCAAGTAATTTTATAGAAGAATATCCATTCATAGATTATGGATTATTTTTTATAGGGCCGTGTGGTGTCGGAAAAACTCATTTAGCAACTGCCATATTAAATGAAGTAATTCAGAATGGTTATGAAGGGAAATTTTGTGATTTTGGTCAATTGTTAGTTCAAATAAGGTCCAGTTATAATCCCGTATCACGATTTTCTGAAATGGAGATTCTGTCAGAATTATTCCGTTCACCTTTGCTTGTTGTCGATGATTTTGCCTGCCAGAGAGTAACAGACTGGGTCCTGGAAACTCTTACCTATATAATAAAGAGTCTCTATAATGAAAGACGAGTATTGCTTTTAACTACCAATATTAATATGCAGGAAATGACGACTGATTTATTTTTTGAACAATTGACGGATAGAATAGGCTATCAGGTTACCTCTCGGCTGTATGAGATGTGCCACATTATACCAATTGAATCAGCGGATTACAGGAAGGAATATGCATCCGTATATCATAAAATGCAATCCAAGAAGAAAAAGACCTAGAAAGAGACATGTTTTGCCAACAGCGCACGACAAAATGTCATAACAGCCAAAAAGGCAGAGGAAAAAAACAAGACAATAAGGGGATAAGAGGTTAATAAGACAATGGCATGAAGATTGTACATGTAAATAATACTTGCAACTTATGTAAGTGAGTTCTTTGAGAAATAGAGAAAAATGGCGCATATTATGCCTCATTGAGAAAACCCTTAGGGAGGCGAGACAACAGAGTGTACTCCCCCACCTTCTGAGATACACTCTTTACCCATCAAACTTCCCCATATCTTATTAATAGCCTGCTCCCTCTCTCCGACAAGTTTTTGTCTCCTCCTTTCTCAACTCCCTCCCTATGGGTTTGTCTATCATATAATTGGACGCGGTTTTTTGATAAACGCGTCCATTTTTTTTTGGAATCATTGAAATATTCTTAAAAATAGCGTATATTAACCTCTTATGAAAGTACATCATTTAATAATTGGGCTTATTATTGCAGCAATAATAGGATATATGATTTTTACAAGTTTAAGCCATACAATGGTATATTATTTAACCGTAAGTGAGTTTCTGGAAGAGAAGTCTGAGACTGGCTGCAGAATAAATGGAAAAGTAGTAAAAGGAAGCATTCAGCATGAAGGACAAACATTCAATTATTTTTTTAAGATTACGGATGGTAAGAGTGAATTGCCGGTATTTTATAAAGGAGTAACCTCAGATATTTTTCAGGATGAGATAGAAGTTGTTGTAGAGGGGAAATATGATAAAAAGTCTCAAGTATTTCAAGCTACAACGCTGATTACGAAATGCCCTTCAAAATATGAAGCACAGGAAAAAGACAAGAAGAAATAAATGGCATATTGTCTATTTTATTAAATTATTAATTCGCGTGCGTCATAATTGGCGCTTTATCTAATTATAATGTACAGAATAG
>MFGW01000124.1:19567-26662 GCA_001780385.1 Candidatus Fischerbacteria bacterium RBG_13_37_8
CAGTTACAGGAAGAAGAGTTATAATTATCTTCGAAGCAGCAATCATTGTATTATAGCCTTGTTTATACTGGTTTCATTAAGCACAGCCATATTACTGCGGGGGTTCATTGCTGATGATTTTTCGTTGGAATATGTCGCGATGCATAGTAACAGGGCAATGCCGATGTTGTATAAGGTCACTGCTTTATGGGGAGGGCAGGAAGGTTCTATTTTATTTTGGACCTGGGTTTTGCTTATCTATGGAGTTATCATAGTTCTGAATCGCAACAAGAGGCTTATCGAATTTCTGCCGATGGTAAATATGATACAGTTGATTGTTGCAGGATTCTTTTTAAGTATTTTACTATTTTCAGCAAATCCATTTAAACTCATGCTTGAACCATTACCGGATGGAAAGGGTTTAAATCCGTTGTTACAGGATCCTGGCATGGTATTTCATCCGCCTGCACTTTATCTTGGTTTTGTAGGTTTTACGGTACCATTTGCTTTTGCGGTAGCTTCATTAATAATGGGTAGGTTAGATATTACCTGGGTAAAAGCGACGAGGAAATGGACCTTACTGTCATGGTTTTTTCTCACTATAGGGATTGTGTTAGGGGCAAAATGGGCGTATATAGAATTAGGCTGGGGCGGATATTGGGCATGGGATCCAGTAGAAAATGCATCACTGATACCATGGTTTGTAGCAACCGCTTTTATACATTCGGTGATAATACAGGAAAAGAGAGATATGCTTCGGGTCTGGAATATTTTTTTAGTAGTACTAACATTTTTCTTATGTATGCTTGGTACATTTATAACTCGTAGTGGAATAATATCTTCGGTGCATTCATTTGCCGAATCAACCATAGGAAGTTTTTTTGTAGTATTTTTATCATTTGTATTATTTTTCTGCAGTGCTTTATTTTTTTTACGATTAGATCAGATAAAGGGAAGCCGTCGTTTGGAATCTGTCATTTCGCGGGAAAGCAGTTTTCTTTTTAATAATTTATTATTTGTAGCGATGGCGTTTGCAGTTTTATGGGGCACGCTGTTTCCAATGATTTCAGAATTATTTACCGGGAAGAAAATAACCGTTGCGGCTCCATTTTTTAATAAAGTATTGATGCCTTTATCTTTAATGCTATTATTGTTGACGGGATTATGTCCTATCATAAGCTGGCGGAGATCTGCCGTCATGAGGATAATAAAAAATTTAGTGTTTCCGTTGGTAGTTTCCTTATTAGTAATAATGTTGCTAATAATAACAGGGGTAAGGTTACCGGGCGTATTGGCATTTTCTTTTGTAAGTGTTTTTGTTGTCGTATCGATTATTGCAGAATTTTATAAAGGAATACGAGCGCGCCAGGCGATGAGAAAGGAGCATTTCATTATTTCATTGGTAAAATTGATCATAAAAAACAAGCGGAGATATCTTGGATTTGTGATTCATTTATCAATCGTACTGATATTTATTGGATTTATAGGCGGATATTTCAATAAAGAGGAAGAAGTAGTACTGAAGAAGAGTGAATCTGTTCATTTTGGCGGTTATGTTTTGGAATATCATAATTTGAGAATTAATTCTGATGAAAATAAGACTTCGGTGATTGCTGATCTTGATGTTTATAAAGGGAATCAGCGTAAAATAACGCTTCACCCCGGGAAGGATTTTCATGTTACTTCAGAACAGCCAATGACTGAAGTAGATATATTATCTACCTGGAAGGAAGATCTTTACGTAGTACTGGCAGGTTGGGAAGAGGATGAAACGGTGTTGTTAAAATTATATTTCAATCCGCTGGTTAATTGGGTCTGGTACGGCAGTCTATTGTTGATTATTGCTTCATTATTTTTATTATTTCCGGATAAGTATAGCATGCAAAGAAAAAAGGAATAGCATGTTTGTATTGTTTATTATTTTAGTAGTTCTATTAATTATATACATATTCACACCTTTGTTTTTTCGTAAAATAGAATTAAATTTTGCACATGCGGAAGCGGAAAGGCAAAAGCTTATTATGCAAAAAGTTGAGGTATATAATTCAATCAAGGATCTTGAATATGATTACAGGCAGGGAAAAATAGCGGAGGATGATTATATTATGACAAAGAATCAGCTTACAGAGGAAGCGATAGAGATTTTAAAGGAATTGGATAAAAGGGGGTAAGTATTCAGGAGACAGAAGTACTGCTTGCGTGTAAGAATATTATTGTTAAGTATGGCATTTATACAGCCCTTAATAATATTTCTCTGGAATTCAACAGAGGTGAAGTGCATGTATTATTTGGACCTAATGGAGCGGGGAAGACTACATTTTTAAAAGTTATATCCACAAGCATGAAGCCGCATAAAGGAGCTATAGTTTTCAAGGGTAAAGATGTGTTTACATTATTGTATGAATTTCGCTGTGTACTTGGTTTTTTATCGCATGATTTATCTTTGTATAATAATTTAACGGCACAGGAGAATTTACAATTTTGGTCTGAGCTTTATGAAGTTAAGGACTGGGAATTGAGGATAGAGGAGGTTCTTCAATTAGTAGGGCTTAAGGATTCCACAGATAAATTCGTACGGCAATTTTCGCGAGGGATGAAGCAAAGACTTGCCATAGCACGGAGCATGCTTCATTTTCCCGAGGTGATATTATGGGATGAGCCCTATACAGGAATTGATATTACCACTACTCAAATCATAAATCAGATAATGAACCGCATGAAAAATGAAGGGGCCCTCATTATTTTTTCGACTCATGATGTTTCAGCAGGATATGCACTTGCTGATACGATTCATGTATTGGATAGGGGAAAAATTGTAGCAAGCAGGAAAAAATCTTCCTTATCTTATGATGAGCTTCAGGATATTCTCTTTGGATTATAGGCCAAGAAGGGTTACTGGGTTGTTGTATTTTTTTGGGATTGTTCTTCTTCTTTATTAAGCTGCATTGATTCTAGAATTTGTTTGTTGTATTCTTTTACCAGCATGAAGTATTGGGCTTTTTTAGTCTGGAATTGATTTTTCAGTTGGTCAATTTGATCGATATAGCTTTTTTTACCTTCTTCAGTTGTCTCTCTATTTGCCATGGCCACGTTTTGATTAATTCTATTGGCAAGGTCGACTAATTCTTTTTCTTTATTTTTCAATTCGATTTCATTCAGAGTTGCTGGATTTTCAGTTGGAGGAATTGCATGAATGAGGGTAGTTGCTATTTTTGCATTATATGATGCGATCATGTCGGCATATTCTTTCATTTCATTTTGAAGATTTTCCTGGAGTTGTTTTAATTCATCGGCAAGAGCTCTTTTAGCTCTTGCACTGGGGGAGGCGGAAGCTTTAAAAATTTTATTATTAATTTGGTCAAGCAGGTTACCAATATCCTGTTCTTTTTTTTGTATTTCACCGATTGTGACATTACTGTAATCAGGTGGCGATTCTATGGAAATAACTTCATTAGTACCTTCAGGAGGTGGTGTTTCTTCAGTTTGAGCATAAGCAAAAAAAGAAATGAAAAGAATGAAGATTGAAAAAGTAATTAATTTCATAATAACGGCTCCTTTCGGGATTGCTTAAGGGCAGATACATAGGTCTGCCCCTACATCGCAGTACTCGCAAAGAATATTATACTATTATCTTTTTGGTTGATGCAAGCCTGATAGACGATATCCTTCCAGGTCCAATGTAATATAGTGAAAACCGAGTGATTTAAATTTTGCAATTATTTTTTTTGCATGTTTCAGGATGAGGTGAAAGTGTTCAGGGGTGCATTCGATACGTGCAATCAAGTCATGATGACGCAATCTGAAAACAATAAAGCCCAGGTCGTGCAGATAAGCTTCCCCTTCTTCGATCTGATGAAGTTTTACCTCTGTTATTGGAGATGAATAAGGTATTCTGCTTGCCAGACATGGAGAAGCTGGCTTATTCCAGGTTGGGAGATTATGTTTTTTTGCATAGAAGCGAATATCTTTTTTGGAGTAGCCAGTTTCTATAAGAGGACTTCTTACTTGAAATTCCTTGCCTGCTTTTCTTCCGGCGCGTTCATCTTTCAAATCATCACAATTACTTCCGTCAAGGATATAGTGATAATTTTCAATGCTGGCAATTTCCCTGAGTGTACGAAACAATTCTTTTTTACAATAATAACAGCGAAGAAAATTATTTTTAATATATTCTTCCTGGTTCAGTTCATAGGTGGGTATAAATCTGTGAGGGATGCCAATTTGTTGAATAACAAGTTTGACATCCATTAATTCCTTTTTGGATAAGGAAGGACTCAAGGCAGTAATTGCAATGCAATTATTCTGAAGAACTTCATATGTGATGCATGCAAGATATGAACTATCAAGACCACCGCTGAAAGCGACGATGACGGATTTCATTTTTTTGATAATAGCTTTGAGTTTATCTTCTTTATTTTTGTATTGATATTTCATAATAGCATAAATTAAAAGGCTTTTTGTTTATTTTTGGAACCAACCTGTTTGTTTTAAATGATAATTTTTCATTTTGTGCCTTTGTGACTCATCTTTTGCTAGCGAAGCCTAGCAAAAGATGAAGATTGCTTATGTTATTTTTTCAATAGAGGCGCCGAGAGCTGCCAATTTTGATACCAGATTAGTGTATCCTCGTTCGAGGTGATAGACTCTGTCGATAATAGTTTCACCTTTTGCGACGAGTGCAGCTATAACGAGACAAGCGCTGGCACGTAAATCAGTCGCCATCACATGAGCGTCAGATAGTGGAGTTTTACCTTTCACCATGGCAATTGAACCATTAACCTGTATATCAGCTCCCATTCTGCGCAGTTCACCGATATGCATGAAACGATTTTCAAAAATATTTTCTTTGATGAGGGATGTTCCGTTAGCTTGCGTCATCAATGCCATGAACTGTGCTTGCAAATCTGTAGGAAAATTCGGGTAGGGATTCGTTTCGATATCTACCGGCAGCAGCTCATCCTGGTAGGAAACAAGAAGGGTATCTTGAGTAATTGAAATGTTTGCTCCTGCTTGTTTTAATTTTTGAAGAAGTATATGCAAATGTTCCGGATTGCAATTAGTAATGGTAATGTTGCCTTTGCTAACGATACCTGCAATTGCATAGGTTCCGGTTTCTATTCTATCAGGGATGATAGTATGAGTTGCGCCATGCAATGAAGTGTTTCCTTTAATAAAGAGACAATCTGTCCCAATTCCTTCAATAATAGCTCCCATTTTGATAAGCAGATGTGCCAGGTTTTCTATTTCAGGTTCACGTGCACAGTTATTCAGAATAGTTTCACCTCTGGCAAGGCATGCTGTCATCATAATATTTTCTGTGCCGGTAACCGTTACTTTATCAAAAGTAAATTCTGAGCCCATTAAATGTTTTGCCCTGGCAATAATATAACCATGTTCAAGGATTATTTCGGCTCCTAATTTCTCGAGTCCTTTAAGATGTTGTTCAACAGGGCGTGCACCGATGGCACATCCTCCCGGTAGTGATACTTTTGCATATCCGTTACGCGCAAGCAATGGTCCTAAAATAAGGATGGAAGCTCGCATTGTTTTTACCAATTCATACGGAGCTTCAGGAGATCGAATCTCTTTAAAATGCAATTGGCATGTTTCCTTTTCTTTGAAACTTATGTCGGCGCCATTGCAGCGCAATAGCGTTGATAATGTTTCGACATCTTTTACTTCAGGAATATTATGAAGTATTACGGGGGAATCTGTTAAGAGGGAAGCTGCCATGCAGGGCAGTGCAGCATTTTTAGCGCCATTTATAGAAATTGTTCCCTGCAGGATTGCAGGACCAATTATTTTTATTTTAGCCATAGATTAATTATCCTTAGTTTAAGTTTATGCTCCCGTGTCTCTGAAGGCAGACACATGGGTCTGCCCCTACACGTTCAAATAATAATGCTCTTTGCAAACCACCCAGGTCATACCTGGAATTCATTAAGATAAAACTATGTATCTGCGCATATTCTATGATTGCATCTGCAAGGTGCGGAGCTATTTCAAACATAAGATAAAGAGGTCTCAAATTCCAGGTATCCAGTTGCTGAATAATCCTGAAATAACATTCAAGGCCATTGTTATCAGCAAGGTAACTGGTAACTGGTTCATAGAGTTTAATTTCATCCATTAATTGAGTTGCTTCGAGGGGAGAAATATATGGAGGATTTGAAATAATCATAACAGGAGCGGGAAATAATCCCGGATTTAGAGCAGTCAAGAAATCTGATTGCACTAATTTTATTCTTTTTGTTAATCCATTAAGAATAATATTGTTACGGGCGTTCAGAAGAGCCTGTTTCGAAATATCAACTGCAAAAATGAGTAGTTCGGGAAATTCTTTTGCCAAAGCAATGGAAATGTTTCCTGTTCCCGTCCCCAGGTCAATAAGTGATTTGCAGTGAGATAAATTATGTTCAAGTGCTAATTCCACCAGTGTTTCTGTCTCCGGTCTGGGGATAAATACTCCTTCTGATATGAGTAATTGAAATGACCAGAATTCCCATTCTCCAAGCAAATATTGTATCGGGCAACGAGTTTTTCGTTTGGCAATTAATTCTTTAAATTCAGTATAGATATTATTATCAATTGACATGTTTTGATGAACGAAATATTCTTTGGGGACATTAAGCAAATGCGAAAGGAGCAATTCAGCTTCAAAACGTGCTTCCTTTATATGTGCTTGTTGCAATTCAACAGTAGCTTGTTGCAATATTTCAGAGGAAGAGTAAGAATTCATGAAAATATCCTGTTTGTTAGACAGTAGCAGCTTGTTTCAATTGTTCAGTTTGATACTGGGTTATCATCGCATCAATTAATTCACCTAATGCGCCATTGAGTACGGTCTCGAGTTTATAGAGTGAAAGATTAATTCTATGGTCTGTAACTCTGTTTTGCGGAAAATTGTACGTTCTGATTTTTTCACTTCTATCGCCACTGCCTACCTGATTTTTTCGATTTTGTGATTGAGCAGTTTCTTGTTCACTTAGTGCGAGATCGTATAAGCGTGCTCTTAATACTTTAAGAGCTTTTGCTTTATTTTTATATTGAGAGCGTTCATCCTGGCAGCTCACGACGATACCGGAGGGGATGTGGGTAATTCTAATTGCAGTTTGC
>MFGW01000124.1:26679-27588 GCA_001780385.1 Candidatus Fischerbacteria bacterium RBG_13_37_8
ACCGCCCGGACCGGAGGATGAAAAAACATCTATTTTAAGTTCTTTCTCATCAATTTTTAGTTCAATATCTTCAGCTTCCGGCAATACTGCAACCGTGACAGCGGATGTATGAATTCTTCCCGATGCTTCAGTAATGGGCACCCTCTGAACACGATGAGTACCACTTTCAAATTTCAACTGACTATAGACACCATTGCCTTCTATCATGACGATAACTTCTTTAAAACCTCCAAGCCCGGTATCATGAAAACTTACTACACTCCATTTCCATTTATTTATTTCAGCAAAACGAGTGTACATTCTGAATAAATCACCAGCAAAAAGACACGCTTCTTCGCCACCGGTTCCCGCTCTTATTTCAAGAATAACATTTTTTTCATCATTTTTATCTTTTGGCAAGAGTAATTTCACTAAACGTTCTTCAAGTTCTACCTGTTGATTTTCGAATTTTCTTAATTCTTCACGTGCGAGCTGACGAATTTCCTGGTCATTATCCTCAGTCATTTCTTTTGCAGAAGCAATTTCTTTAAGCATATCTTTGTACTGGCGGTATACGAACACAATTTCTTCAAGATCTGCTCGTG
Organism: Candidatus Fischerbacteria bacterium RBG_13_37_8; assembly: GCA_001780385.1. Lineage (GTDB taxonomy): Bacteria > Acidobacteriota > HRBIN11 > MFGW01 > MFGW01 > MFGW01. Next base: position 27,264 of record MFGW01000124.1, read on the forward strand.
TTTTTGATATTTGATGATATTTTTGCCTATCTTTGATAGTGTTTTCATGAGAGAGTTCTTCTGTTAATTTATTAAATTCAAGTTCCAGGTCATTTAATTTATTAAGGTATAGCATAATTCGTCAATCCTTGGTTCGGATAATAACGCTATTATACGCCATAAGTCATTTTTTTTCAATTTTTAAAACCACAGAGAGGGACTGGGGAATGGGGAATGGGGACTGGGGACCCATAACGACTTTTTTCTTATAATCCCGAAACAACATGACGGAAACTGTTCCTTGCAAGAACAAAAAGGATTTGCTTGCAAAGAATATAACGCTGAT
>MFGW01000125.1:0-145 GCA_001780385.1 Candidatus Fischerbacteria bacterium RBG_13_37_8
TTTTTCCATATGCTTCCTTCGTAAATAAATTAAAACGTACTGTAGGGGCGGAGCTGCGTGTCCGCCCTTGGGGGGCAATTTAAGGGCAGACGCATAGGTCTGCCCCTACAACATGTTCGCAAAGGATCCGTTAGGGATTGCCACG
>MFGW01000125.1:186-1903 GCA_001780385.1 Candidatus Fischerbacteria bacterium RBG_13_37_8
AAAAATTTAATGATTTTTTTCCTTTAAGGTTGCGAGCAAACGCTGTACTTCTTCCAGCGAAGGCTTATAGAAATGAGTCAGATGAGCATTTCGTGATATTCCATCATTGAGTAGTTGATGCGCCTGCTCAAGCAATGCTTGCTTGCGATTATGGTTCTTTTCTTCCTGCGCTTTCAGTAAAAAGAAGACTCCCTTCAAGGCAATCGCTTCACTGTCGGTAGAATTAATGGAGAGGCATTTATCCAACATACCTAAACCCTTGTTGATTTCAACTGTGGCTGGTTTTTTTTGCGACAATTTCCATGTTGCTTTCCAGCGGTAAACATTTACCAATTCAAGAAAATGCCAACCATTAGGAAACTGCCGGATTGCTTTCTCAATCGCTTTCTCTGCCTCGGCAAAGGCATCAGCCGGGTCCTGATTCTGTTTCATAAACCATCGTGCTTTAATTTCTGATAATTCTCCTTTTGGATAATATAAAAATTCGCGTGTCTTATCTTGCTTGTCAGCTAATCCTTTTTCTATTATCTGCTCTCCTTCTTTTATGCTCATCATCGGATCCAGACCACGTTCCAGTTCATTCCGAGCTAAATTGCTATACAAAGCAGCAAGGTTATAATAAACTTTGGAATGAATTTCGGAATATTTTTCAGCTGCATTCAAACCTTTTTCAATAGGAACGCTTACATCTACACCTTTATAGATCTGGTAGTAAGAAAAACCAATGTAAGCACCAATTATACTGCTAAGAGCTGATGAAAAATTTGGATTTATTTCAATCGCTTTTTCACAAAATTGGATCTTTTTTTGGAAACTCTCTTCAAAATTTATTCCGTGCTCCCACTCGCATCGCCACTTTAAATCAAACGCCCATGATAAAAAATAATAGCCCCATATACCTCCTGGGTCGAGCGCAACTGTTTTCTCAAATATTTGAACAAGTTTCTGAATCTCTTCTAGCGAACATCTCTCATGCCCCATGTTCCAGGCAGTTAGTCTTAATTGGGCTCGACCAATATTCAGGTAAGCTTCAGCATTATCTGGTTGTATAAACAATGCCTTTTGCGCAGCTTCTACCGATTTTTGCACATATTCCTGCGGATTTTTGTCCAGTAACCACATGGTTCGAGCCATGACTTGATAAAGAAATGATTGGGCAATATAGGCATCCACATTATCCGAGTCTGCTTCCAATGCCTGCTGGCATGCCTTGATGCTTTCTTCAAAATAATTCCAATCTACATTATAGATTTCAGGAGTCTTCCATAAGAAAGTTGACAAATTCATTAATGGGCTTATGCTGCACAGACCAGTATACAAGCCTGTATCACTTCGTCCTATCTCTAATGCTTCGCTGTAAGTGTCCTTAGCTTTTGAAAAATAATTGATTGCTTCCTCAGAGGAGCCTTTTACAAATTTTTGCATGCCCAACTCCACATAAATATCTCCTTCAAGTTTGAGCGCTTCAAAAAATCCGGCATTTTCTGCATAAGTTTTTCGCGCTTTCTTCAGTGCATCATCATACCGTTTCTCATAATATGCTATGAGCGCATCCACATATTCCTGATTTACCGATGCATCTTTTTTGCTCTTTTGAAGGTAAGTAATTGCTGGTTGCAAATATTCCTGCTCGATTTGGCTTTTTTGAAACTCCCTTGTTTCTTTTTGATCAATCCTGTCTGCTTCAAGCAGTTTCTTTTGATACTGTTCTCCTATG
>MFGW01000125.1:1976-6492 GCA_001780385.1 Candidatus Fischerbacteria bacterium RBG_13_37_8
ATTTATTTAGTTCATTAAGCGCCAGGTACCCGCGCCCTATCGCATAATTGCGTGCTCCTTTTCCATACTTGACTTTAGCTTCCATCGCCTGCAATTCTGCAATCAAATCTCGCACTGCCTTTTTTTCATTGCGGGTGTCATGCAAGGGAAGTGTGTTGGCACGGTACATCATGTTATCTATTTTTTCAATCTGCTGTCCGAGGTGCTGCTGAAATTCTTTCTGTTGTGTTGTTTCATACTTCATGTGTATTCCATACACAATTGCTGTTATAATAATCACTGTGACGGAAAACATGGCTGCTACCATGGATTTATGCTTGCGTGCTTTTTTGTAGAGACGTTTGCGCAACGTTGCAGGTCTCGCGATAATACTTTCACCATCGAGATACTTGTGAAGGTCTTCTGCTAATGCTTTTGCAGATTCATATCTCTTTTCGGGCTCTTTCTCAAGGCATTTCATCACAATGGTATCGAGATCTACCGGTACTGACGGCATCACTTTCCGCAATGGCTCAACTTCTTCGTGGATTACTTTAATCAACAGGTTTGCATCAGAAGTCTCCTTGAAAGTATGCTGTCCGGAGAGCAGCTCGTACAATGTGGCACCCAGTGAATACACATCTGTGCGTCTGTCCAATTGATGCACTTCACCTCTTGCTTGTTCAGGAGCCATGTAAGCGGGTGTGCCCATTATAATACCAGTAGCTGTTAATCCTGCTGCCGTTTGTTCGCGTGCCAGGCCAAAGTCCATTACATACGGTATATTATATCCTTCTTCTGTATGTTCTATCATTATATTAGATGGTTTAATGTCCCTGTGAATCAAGCCTATTCTATGTGCTGAATGCAATGCTTCAGCAACTTCAGCAATAATTTTTACTTTCTCATCGGTTGATAACAGTGCAGAAGCTTCACGCAATGTTATGCCTTCGATAAACTGCATAGCGATATACGGTTCGCCGTCAACTTCACCGCTTTCATGAATTTTACATACATGTTCATGCTGGACCTGTGCTTGGGTACGTGCTTCACGCAGGAATCGCTGGACAAAATCCGGATCTTTGCTTCGCATAATTTTCAGTGCCACGTAGCGTTTCAGTGCAGGGTCATACGCTTTGTAGACCTGGCTCATTCCGCCTTCACCGAGCAGGCAGATGATTTCGTACCTGCCGATTTGTTTTTTCAGTGACGGGCGTTCGGAAGGTGTGCCTGGCGCAATGGTTTCTTTAGGAGCAATGGTATCCTGGGGTGCGATGGTTGCTGAAGCCAGAGGTGAGTCTGGTTTGTCGGCAGACACTTCGGAAGCCTTTTTCACTGATGATAGTTCATTATCCGGCGCCTTGGTTGCATTTAGTTCCTCATCGTTTTCTTTTCGCATACGGTTCCTCTATTCCGTTATGGATTGTTACGTTTGCCTCTGGCAAACTCACAATGACAAGTTTTCCACCTTACTGCAATCCGGATGTGATTTCATAGCAAAACGTTGATAGATGCTCTCTGCCACGCAAAGCAAGCGAAGGTATCAGCGAAGCAAGTTTTTCAAGAAGCAGCTCCCGCTTTCCCTTGATAGCTTGCAAAACTTTATCTATTGACCTGCTTTCACATTTCAACAACGCCAATAACATGTGCTCCTCAAGTACAAAAAGTGAATTTTCAGATTGTGCATATTTTAATGCTGCATAGAATAATTCTTCGTAATGCTGGGATGGCATCAGCTCTTTTACAATGTTCCCATGCTTGATAGTTTCTATACCGGATTTAATTATCGAGATACACTCTTCAATATCAAAACCCGATTCCTTGAATAATAATCGTGTAATTCCATCTTCTTTCATGAGCAGTGCAAGAAGCATATGAACTGGCATATATACTTTATACCCGGTTATATTGCCGGTTTCTTCTGCCAGTTGTTTAGCTGCTGCATCAACTTCTTTTATGAATTCACTGAGCAGTGCATGTCCGCGATAAGGTAAAGGCACAATATCGCATTTGCGTGCTGCGGCAATATCAAGGGCAAATAAAAATTTTCCTTGCTTGAGACACTGCATTGCTTCTGCGCATGATTGATCGAATGATAGTTTATTGTTTTTTTTCTCTGAATCAGGTGATTGCTGTGTGAATGTGATCGGGTCTAAGATTATAATTTCATCAAGAAGTGGTTCTATATCTTTATGTAAAACCTTGAACCGCACGTGATTATCTTTCCAGCAGGCTATCATGGCATGATATAAATGCGAAGATACCCTTACCATGAACAGCAGGGGTTGAAATTTTGCATGTTCAAGACATGCGGCAAAAAGCAAAACTAAATCAAGACAGGTTCCCTGGCCTTCTTTATGTTCCCAATCAAGCAAAACCTGTTCCGGCAGCCGTAATGTCTGGATCCTTGATTCAGCCACAGGAGGCAAATAACGAATCTTCCACGTCTCATTGAAGTATTTATAAAGCTCCTTCATGCATTTTTTTGCGTTTGCTATCTGATGATTGCCTGTTTTTTCAGGAAATGAATCCTTTACTGCCATGGCTGCAGAAGGATGCATCGGAAGAACAAAGGTAGCAAGCGCTGTTTGATTATACGGATTTTCAACAAGACTGCACTCATTCCATGCAAGCATTGTTATATCCTGCATATGAATGAGATTATTATTAATCAAAATCTCAAGTGTCGACTTTGTTCTGTTGATTTGTTTTTCCAATGAAAAAGTGTTGACAGTAATTTCTGGTGTAAATTCTGTTGAATGGTAAGCTGGAAGAGCCTCTATTTCCTTAATGGAACGAAAATAATTAAGTGAGCGCAAACATAATGTAAGTGGTTCACTCATGCTGTCGCGACAATTAATTATTTTTACTTTTTCTATAACAGGCAGTTTTGAATAATAAAGTGCGTAGCTGAAAAATTTACTCCCCGTGACCTCAATGAAGAAATTATTCCATGCAATACCTGGACTGTCAGAGGGCACAAAGAGAAGGGTAGTTCTGTTGCCGAGGACGAGGGCATGATAATAATGAAGTCTGTATGCAGTATCCTTCGGGATTTCCAGTCCATTTATTCTAGTGCCAAAAGCACTGGTATCCTTTATTAACCATGAGCCATTTTCGAACCATATCTCTGCATGATGACGGCTTATTGCATTATCAAATGACAAGTCTATGTCAACGGATTCGGCGTTTTTCCTCCCTGCTTTGTACAAATGATTTTCATCGAGGAACCAGGTACGGACCTGACTCTTGTCTATTACTTTTTTAGATCCAAGAAGAATTAATTTAGCGGTTGACAAGATACAGCCCCCCTAAAGGTTATTGTCTAACTGCATTTTCTGGCTCTAATATGAGGGTGTAGGTTCCCTCAGGAATATTTTCAAAATAAGCTCCATAAAAATTTGTTCCTTCTATTTTTTGTGTTTCTACAACGATAGGTTTCCCCGTTTCTGTCGCCAGGATCAGAAGCGGATTGAAGGAACGTGGTCCTTTAATCCGTATCATTGCACTCCGTTTTTTCTGGTCAATAGTGATTTCTATGGATGGATCATCCTTACTTATTATAGTAATTTCACCCTGGTGTTTGTTAGCCCCTATTGCAATAGCATGAACGAATTGCCGTGATGCGCCCGGTGCCAGCAATAAATCGGGGAAATCGGTAATTACTTCGGCAGCCCGTTCTGCGTTCTTAAATATTATCTGAATAATGCCCCCCACCCTGCAATTCCATTCGGTCATCCAATTTTTTATGCGCTGCTGGATTGAAACCTCGGTATTTTCCAGGGCATTCTGCAATATTTTGCGCATTCTGACATACCAGTCCGCTCTCCCATGAGTCGTTGCAGTCCATTGTTCCAAACTGAATATTATTCGAAATTGAGCCTGCACTAATTCCATACATTCTTTACATTCTGCCAAATGCTTTCCTATTTCTAGCTCTTTTTCTTCATAGAGCTCTTCGGCAATGTATTGTTCAATCTCTTTTGTATTGTAATGCGTCAGCTTGTTCATTTATTCTCCATTAATATATACGCAACTTTATCCTGAAATTTCGTGACGTCAGAAAAAATTTTTTAATTTTTTCTTCCTCGCGCATTTTTGTAGTAGTTTCTTTAATCCTTTCTGAGGGCGGACACATGGGTCCGCCCGTACACTTTGTGCCCGTTTGCGTCTAAGGGCGGACACGTGGGTTCGCCCCTACATTATTCGTCTGCCGAACAGATTTGAAATTTCAAATATCTTTTAGTAATAATTTTCTGATACGAAGTATAACTCTATTAGTCCAGTCCGATATACAATGTTCAGGGTCTTTTTTATAAAAATGACGCATTGTGGTATTTCCTGTTTTTTCTTCCAGCACATCCATAAATATCTGTTTTGATTTTGCATCAAGGATATTTTCAAGTGTTTTATCCATAGTTTCAATCAGCGGTTTGAAATAGGTTGCCAATTCATAGTGCTTAAGCATGGATTCTTCACTATAACTTTGGATAAGAATATCACAAAGCTGGGAAAAAGGTATATCAGAGAGTTCATC
>MFGW01000125.1:6502-7339 GCA_001780385.1 Candidatus Fischerbacteria bacterium RBG_13_37_8
TGGGGTTTGCCTGCATAGGCTGAAATGAGCCGGTTAAAGCTGAATGCTAATATTTGATGAGGAGGTCCACCGTCAGAGAAGGTAAGGCTTAAAAATTCCCAGCAATTGTCTGCATGCTCCGTGATAAGAAATTCCTTTGCAGAAGCAGTCTCCATTTCAACTTCTGATTCCAGTATTTTACCTTGTTCACGCCAGTACCGGTGCAGTATAATCTTGATCCAATACTTTGCATAGGAATAAAAGGTACCTTTTGCTGATTCATATGTGCTGAGGTGCTTATAAATTTCAAGCCATGCTTCCTGTTCTAAATCATTAATATCACCGGAATGAAAACAACGTGCCTGGATATAACTTTTAATGGCACGAAAATATTTTGCATGAAGTTGTTCCCAGGCAAGATGATTCCCCCTCACAGCTTCTTTAATGAAGCTGTGATCATTATTTGCTGCGATTATTGAGCTTTGTTCCGGCTTGCCGGTTATTAGCTCTGAATCGCCATTGCTGCTGCTTGTTTCTCCGAGCTCGTTTTTATCCATAAGGTGCACAGCCCCTAAACGTTTACCTTAAGAATATTAATTATCTTTTGTATCTTATTATAAATAAATGATAAATACAAGAGGCTATTCTCTTCGAGCTTTCCTTCGGAATGCTTGCAAAGGCAAAACCATAAAAATTCTTCAAATTCAGGAGAGGCTCGTTGCGAGAAAGTACTAAAATCATGCGTATAGTATGTGAGAGAAAAAAATGATGAAAAATGATTATGTAAAAAAGAATAAAAACCACGAAAAAGAAAATTCAACATTAAGGAGGTATACCATGATGAAATGGTCTTCTACA
>MFGW01000125.1:7350-7533 GCA_001780385.1 Candidatus Fischerbacteria bacterium RBG_13_37_8
GAACAGATATGTTCAGACATTGTCATTGCTTGTTGTGGTTGCTGCATGCTTAGGCATGATTATTGCCCTTAGTGGCAACCAGGCAATGGCGCAACAGAAACAACCTGCAAAAAGTCCAGCACCGGTGAAAACATGTGGAGGTATTACTGGAGAGCAATGTGGCAGAGGTGAATACTGTGATAT
>MFGW01000125.1:7584-11826 GCA_001780385.1 Candidatus Fischerbacteria bacterium RBG_13_37_8
CGTACCAAAAAGTTGTTTAGTACCAGATATGAAGGAAGTATGCGGCTGTGACGGAAAGACTTATGGCAATGATTGCGTTCGCATTCAGGCGCAAGTGCAAAAATCGCATGACGGTAAGTGTGAAGCAGCTCCCCAGACATGTGGCGGCATAATAGCGAATCCTTGCCCGAGGGGCGAGTATTGTGATATTACTGCTCTCAATGCATGCGAAGGTGCGGATCTGCAGGGTGTATGTGTAAAAATACCGAGTAGCTGTTTAATACCTGATACAAAGCAAATATGCGGCTGTGATGGAAAGACTTATGGGAACGATTGTGTACGCCAGCAGGCACAAGTACAAAAAGCGCATGACGGGAAATGCTCAATAAGGCATCAGATCAGAGATGATAAAACAGCAACACCAGCAGAGCCTGTACAGGAGAAAAAGTAATAACAACTGTTATGATGCGCAGTAATGTTGTAACTGTTAAAATGCCTGCATCCTGCATGATAGTGCAGGATGCAGGCAAAACCGCAAAAGAAATCATAAACAAGATAATAAGGCGATGTGAAACTCATGACTGATAAGCGGCAAATTAACAATAACGAAATAAAACTTAATCCGGGGAAATTATCACGGGGCGAGAAATTAGGTAAATATGTAATAGAAAGAAAAATCGTAAGTGATAATTTTGCTCATATTTATAATGCTAAAGATACATGGCTCGATAAATTAGTTACTATTAAAATCCCTCATTTTTCTGGAAAAGAACTTGAGAACCTGCTTATAGAAGCCAAGCTGTTAGCAAAACTGGATCATGAAAATATTGTTAAATTGATTTCTGCCGAATTTCATAATGATATTTTTTTCATGGTAATCGAACATGTCGATGCCATATTTCTTATTGATTACTTAAAAAATAAAAAAAAGTTGGAGATAAAAGAAGCTTCCGAAATAGTAAAGCAGATAGCATCTGCAGTAAATTACGCCCATATGAATTCAATAATCATCAGGAATATAATGCCTCATTATATATTGATAGAGAGAAATAACAGGGTGAGGCTGAGTGATTTGGGTACTGCAAAATTATTGGAATATGGACAACTTGCAAAGACTGTTTTGAACCTGACTCCTTATATGGCGCCGGAACAAATTTTGAACAAGGCAGTCTTCGCATCAGATATTTATTCAATAGGGATCATTTTCTACATGATGCTCACAGGGCAGTTGCCCTATTCGGGTCCCGGATTTGAAAAGAAGATATTGAAGGAGCCTTTTATACCACCCCGTATTTTCAATCCTGCCATCCCGCAAAAGATAAATGACATCATTGTTAAATGTTTGGAAAAAGATATAAATACGCGGTACCAGAATGCCAGGGATTTGCTCATAGATTTGGAAGGGAGTGTTTCTGATGCAGTTGTACAAAAAGCAGCAGCTGATATTGAAGACAAAACTTCTGTTTCGGCGCAAGAAGTAAAAGCTGAAAAAGTTGGAGAGACAGCGATAATGGCTGATTCAAAAAAAGTTGTTCAGGTGAAAAAGGTAAAAGCGGTAAAAAGATTATCTGTTGCGTTGGCTGTGATAGTTTTACTTATTACCGGACTGCTAATAACCTGGCAGTATTATAAAGGAGCTGCGAAGACAGAGCTTGCTGAAAAAATGATGCCAGTAGCAGCAGTAAAGCCTGACGAGGTTCAACGAGGCGATTCGCTGATAAGGCCGAAAACATTTAAGATGTCACAGCTTTATTCAGTAAGCTATGCATTGCTCATCGGCAATTCTGATTATGAGCATTTTCAAAAGCTTGAATATACCGTAGGGGATGTTGAAGAAGTAGCCAAGGTACTCGAGGAGTTAGGATTCAAGGTAGAGATTGCTAAGAATCTTGCTTCTGATGAATTCAGGAAGACGATGTCTGATTTCATAGCACGGAAAGGGCAGGAGAAGGATGCACAGATTCTTATCTATTATGCGGGGCATGGATTTACAGAAAAAGTTTCTGGTGGAGATAATCTTGGATACCTCATCATGGTTGACACGCCGCAACCAAAGGATAATTACAGTTTATTTCTTCAAAAAGCGACAAGGATGACTGAGATTATTGATTACTCGAAGTTAATAAAAAGCAAGCATGTACTTTTTATGTTTGACAGTTGTTTTTCGGGATCTATTTTGAGTTTAAGAGGAGATATAGCACCTGAAGCGATAAAGGAATCTATCAGGAATCCTGTACGTGAATTTATCACGGCGGGGATGGCAGATGAGCCGGTGCCGGATAGAAGTTTTTTCAAGGAAGTATTTCTCAAGGCATTAAGAGGGACTGAGGGGACACAGCATGAAGACGGGTATCTTACCGGTTCTGAGCTTGGAACGATCCTGACGAGGAAAGTACCTGATTATAATCCAAAACAGCATCCGCAGTTTGGCAAGATCAAGGATCCGAATCTTGATACGGGCGATTTTGTATTTATTCTCAAGGATGTGAATGCTTCAGATGAGAAATAATAAACCACGAAGCTGACGAAGAGCACGAAGAAAAAAAGTTTAAAATATTTGAAAAATTCAAATATTTTAGGCAGACACAACGGTGCAAAGTTTTTGGTAATGACATGAATTATTTTCTGAAAAATTTCAAAGAAGGATCTAAACACAATAGAGGGGGGATGTTATTACAGGTCAGAAGGGTGGCGATAATAATATTTTTTTTGTGTGCATTAGTATGGGTAAGGGATTATGAGGTAATTGCTTCTGATTCCGGGGAGGAGTTGAAGAGATTTCAATTGATAATCACGGGTAACAGCGGAGGATTTTCCTCGTGGTCGAATGAGATCAAGGGGGCGCAATCGTTGGAGGATGTATTGAAGCAGGGCAGAGAGGGTAGTATAGGGTTTGTGGTGAAGGAAGGGTACGATGTTAATTTTTATAAGAACGGCAACCGCATACTATACAGGGATCCGTCGTGGAGTGTAGCGGAGTTCAAGAAGTTTTTGGCATCCAATCCGAAGATAGGGAGGGATTTATGTGAGAGCAAGTGGGTATTGATGAGTGCATCGGAGATAAGTTTTGAACCAGAAAAGCAGAAGTGCGGGATGTTTGGCTCGGAAGCTTTGGAAAAGCTGGCGCAGGTGGAAGGACTACCATCGCGGACTGCTTTGGCGATGAAGAAGGACAGGGGTGTAGGGACGGTTTTGAAGCCGGTAGTAGAGAAGAAGGACTTGAAGGATATAAAGTGGTCAGTGGGAAGACTGCGGGAGGTAGTAGCGGATGGTGGACAGAAGGCGTTGTTGTTGGAGTTTCCGGAAGAAGATCAACGTGAGTGGATATTGGAAACCAATCCGGAGGCATGGGAAAATCGTTTTGTTGAGAAGGTGAGCATTAATTTGAACGGCACGTTTCATCAGCTCTATACGCTGGCGCGGCCGAACAATGATGGCAGCAGGAGGGCACGATTAATAAAGGAGATCCAGGAAGGAGAGGAGGTGGAGAACATCACATGGGTGGACGGGGGCAACCTAGTGGAGGAGATAGAATCGAGCACACCCGGGAGAGCGGAGGAATTGAGAGCGATTTCATGGGAGGTAGCGACGAAATTGAAGCTTGGCGGGTTGGTGCCCGGGCAGAACGAGATATCAGCGGGGATTACTGCGTTGACGCAGGAGGCGGAGAAAGCCGGTGTGCCATTGATCAGTGCGAATTTGAGCAAGAACGGGCAACAACTGTTTTTGCGTTACCGTATCATAAAGCAGGGGGACCTGCAAATGGGGATAATTGGGGTGAGTGATCCTGCGATAGCGAGGGAGCTCCACCCGGAGAAGCTGGAGGGAGCTAGCATAGGAGATCCTATAGAGTCAGTACGCAGTGCGTTGGAGGAATTGAACAGGGCAGCAAATTACCAGTTGAACCTAGTGGTGGTAGTAGGTAATTTAACAGGGACGTGGCGACAGCGGATAGCATCGGAATTAAAGGGAGTGGATCTGATACTGTTAGCGGATGATCAGAGTGCCGATGGGACGGGATGGTCACTGAGTATGACTGCACCGGAGTATATCGAAGAGGAAGATACGCATCCGAGGAAGAGCCGCACGCGAGCGCCGCTGCTGGTGCGTTCGATCAATCAGCAGGGACTGGAGACGCTCTCCGCGATGTTTATCGATTCGCAAAGCTTTGCTGATTTAAAGGAGGTATTCATAAAGCCATTTATAATACGGGAGACGCAGGCACGCGATGAGGATGTAGCCTATAAGGTAGCGCAGGTACGG
>MFGW01000125.1:11864-12185 GCA_001780385.1 Candidatus Fischerbacteria bacterium RBG_13_37_8
GGATATGGATCCTATTATCAAGAATGATCCGGTGCTTTTGAAGCGTATGTTAGCGGATCCTTCGTTCAGGAATCTAAGCAAGGAGGAGCTAAGGAACAAGAGATTTCCCGCCGTGCTCACGTCGGATCTGTGGACACAGCTAGTAGCATCTATCCTGAGACGGGATTTGGAAGCAGATGTAGCATTGGTAAGTACATTGTTGCTCAAGTATGGTGGTGCAGGACCGGTGCCGCGGCTTTTCTGTGAGCAGAACATACCGCCGAATCTTCTGGTGTTGCGCGTTGATATGCCTGGAGCGGCAGTCAGGGATATTATTTATGG
>MFGW01000125.1:12222-16486 GCA_001780385.1 Candidatus Fischerbacteria bacterium RBG_13_37_8
AGGATGGGGAAGAGTTATTTCTGAGAAAGGGAGTGATAGCAGACCTGGAGGAGCTGAAGCGGCGCTATCCGAATCTTGGAGAAGAAGCGCAGAAACAGGTTGCGCATGACCTTGGGTATGATTATTCGGAGAAGGAGCCGCGGTTTTATATAGATTTTAATGAATTCCGGTTAGATGTGGAGAGCTGGACGGAGCCAACCAAATCATACAGGTTTCGGTGGAGTGAAGGCAACCGGATAACGAACACGAAATTCATCCGGCAGAGTTATAGTGTGAATTGGGGAATGGCGTATGATTCAAAGTCACTGGTCTGGGATGTGGGTACTACCATTGGATTCACGCGTGATGATTTGGGAGAACTGTCACAGGAAAATTATGATTCGGTGATGGTAAGCAGTGGATTAGCCTTTCCGACGCTTGGCAAGGACCTGGGACTGGGATTCAGTATCAGTCCGGAAGTGCGCATGGCATGGCAAACGGAGTTGACGCCGCAGGAAGGGATAAGCCCGTATACCAACGAACCATGGGGGCGATTGAACCTGCTTCGTGGGACAGTGGCATTGTCTATATCAGGATTGGGATTGGACAATTTGGCATATGTTGGTTTGTTTACCGAGCAGAATTTTCTTTTTGAGAAGCATTCGGAGGGATTGCAGGTGCAGTTCATGCATGTGAAGTATTTGGGGAAGGTATCCTGGCAGAACGTGGTGCAATCGATGTATTATTTTCCGAACAAGAAAGACACGCAATATGACCTGGGATTTTATGCCAAATGGCGCAGCAGTCTCACGATACCGTTCGTAAAGCGCCTGTCATTTTATACATACATGGATGTATTGGCGTATCGCGGCAAGGTAGAGATGACGAAGGAAACGGGGAGGAGCGTAGTATTTGGAGCCGGGGTAAGTTGGACCCGACCCCGCTGGAAGCCCGGCCGCGAGTCCCTCTTCCATTAGGAGGGGGTCGGACCTTAACATTAGACACTCCGCAAACGAAGTCTCTGGAGGCATTCCAGGAGGGGGGTCTTTAAATTTCAGCAAAAAATGATAGTGCTATTTTGATCCCGCTTTTTTCAGGGTATTGATGATATGTGCCTCGATCCAGTAAATGTCTTCATTTCGGCCGTTGCCCCATGAATTCGGTCATTAGGGGGGTCGTAGCATAATTCGGTCATTAGGGGGGTCGTAGCATAACATTAGTCACTCTCCAAACGCTGATATGTAAATCGTTCCAGAAGCTCTTGCTAAAAATTGAGCAAAATTTGATGAATCTCTCACCAGCAATCTTTCATGCGCATCAGATGCCAAGACTAAGCAGATTAGATTTCGACCAGGCGTTTTTTGCTGAAAATTTCGCAGAGCCCTTCGAAACGATGATAGGGACTGCGCTATAAGAGAGGCTAATGTTATGGTACGACCCCCATTCTATATGAACAGGGGAGCGAGCACGAGTGTGATGGTCGAGAGGAGCTTGATCAAGACGTGGAGCGATGGGCCGGCAGTATCCTTGAAGGGATCGCCGACGGTGTCACCGACGACTGCGGCTTTGTGTGTGTCGGAACCTTTACCGCCGAGAAAGCCGGATTCGATGTATTTTTTTGCATTGTCCCAGGCGCCACCACTATTGTTAAAAAATGTGGCAAGCAAAATACCAGTTATCGTTCCTACCATGAGAAGCGAAGCAACTGTTTCTGCACCTATCCCTAATAATTTAAAGATTATTCCGACGGCGACGGGCATCAAAACGGCAAGCAAACCGGGTAATACCATTTCCTTTAAGGCGCCTTTTGTCACAATATCCACGCACCTTCCGTAATCAGGATCCTCTGTTCCGGCTAAAATACCAGGCTTTTCCTGAAATTGTGCACGCACATCCTTTATTATATAGAACGCAGCTCTTCCTACTGCCCGGATTGCAAAGGCTGAGAAGAGAAATACGAGCATGCCACCGAGAAGTGCTCCTATGAATACTTCCGGTTTAGCTATGTCAACACTTTTGAGATTCAGACCGTAATTTCGCACTTCATCGAGGTACGCACTGAATAACAAAAATGCTGCTAAGGCTGCTGAACCAATGGCGTATCCTTTCGTGAGTGCTTTTGTTGTATTACCGACTGCGTCAAGTCTGTCGGTGCGTTTTCTGATTTCTTCCGGCTGATGGCTCATCTCGATGATTCCGCCTGCATTATCCGTGATCGGTCCAAAGGTATCCATAGCTAATATGTATGCCGCAGTTGCAAGCATTCCCATGGTTGCTACCGCTGTTCCGAATAATCCTGCATCTTTAAAACCTGATGTCGCACCAAGATAATATGCGCCAAGTATCGCCGCTGAAATAACTAATACCGGCAGCGCCGTGCATTCTAAGCCCACTGCAACACCGGTAATGATATTGGTGGCAGGACCTGTTTGACTGGCTTCTGCAATTGAAAGTGTGGGGCGATATTTATATTCAGTGTAGTATTGTGTTATGTAGACGAATGCTACCGAAGTTACTACTCCTATAAGTCCAGCAAAAAAGAAATTGATCCAGGCATGCGGGGCTGATTCATGATGCAATAACCACCTGCTGGCAATGGCAAAACCTATCATGGCAAGTATTACCGCTATGTAGTAACCGCGGTTGAGTCCTTTCATTGGATCCTCGTCGCCTTTGACTTTTACCATGAGAATACCAACTACCGATGCTATGATTCCGAAGGCACGTGCAACGAGCGGAAATAACATAACACCGAGAATCCAGAGTGGATTTGCATCGGGTACTTTTTCTGCCATAACTGCTGCCAGGATCATAGCGCCGATATTTTCTGCGGCGGTTGATTCGAACAGGTCTGCGCCTCGTCCTGCACAATCTCCCACATTATCACCAACCAGGTCAGCAATAACTGCCGGATTCCGCGGATCATCTTCCGGAATTCCAGCTTCAACTTTTCCGACCAGGTCAGCACCTACATCGGCTGCTTTGGTATATATTCCACCACCAAGCTGTGCGAATAATGCTACGAATGAAGCACCAAATCCATACCCGACTATTAAAAATGGTATGCGAGTCGCTTCTACGGCAGATATAAATTTTACGAGTGCATACAATCCGGCTACGCCTAGAAGACTCATCGAAACTACCATAAGTCCGGAAACTGCACCACCTCTCATCGCAATGCGTACCGCTTGATCAACACTCGACATAGCGGCAGTTGCTGTTCTAATATTACTGCGGATACTTACCCACATACCAATGTAGCCGGCTATGAGCGAACAAAGTGCACCTAGAACGAATGAAAGTGTTATCCAGAATCCTAAACCAATCGATGTATTGACCGGGTCAAAATCCCTGTGCGATCGGATGAAACCATACCCGATGAACAGTATCATGGCGAACATCAATGCTAAATAAATGATCGTTTTGAATTGACGGCGTAAAAATGCTTCCGCACCTTCCTTAATCGCATTGGAAATGCGTTGCATAGCTTCACTACCGACTCCTTTCTTCAGTACCCACTTTGCAAGAAGATACGCTACTAACAACCCAAATAAACTGATTACAATGATTATACTTAGCAGTAAACCTTCACTCATGGTTTTCTCCTTAAATTTTAATAAGGGAATATAATATATGAAGACTCGAGAAAAGTAAACAGTTAAAAAAGGTAGAGGTATAGGTAGATACAACTACTTCCTTTTCCTTAACCTTTTTAATCTGCTAATCGGCGGGCGATGCCTTGCATTTTTAATTTGAGGTCGTCCCTGCAGGTTGCTAAGCGCAGGGCTTCATCAGGTTCGATAAGATCGTTTTGCCAGAAAAGAAACAGCGAATCATCAAATGAATGCATGACGTCGTACTCATCTTTTTTCATGAACGAATGAATATCTTTAGTTTTCATAGGATCGAGGATACATTCTCGAATGGATGCATTTACAATGAGTAATTCCGTGCAGGGGAGACGCCCGCTATTTTTCACCTTGATGAGTTTCAAGGCAAGAATTGCGCGGAGGACACCTGCAAGTTGTGCGCGTACTTGGTGTTGTCGGTGGTCGGGGAAGGATGCGATGATCCGGTTAATTGCTTCGAGTGTATCAAGAGAGTGCATGCTGGTAAGGACGAGATGTCCTGTTTCTGCTGCGGTCAACGAAGTTTCTATACTTTCAGAATCACGCATCTCTCCCAGCATGATAACATCCGGATCTTGTCGTAATGAAGCTTTCAATGCGGAAGCAAAACTGACTGCATCAACTCCTATCTCTCGCTGACTGGCGAGGGAACATTT
>MFGW01000126.1:0-4354 GCA_001780385.1 Candidatus Fischerbacteria bacterium RBG_13_37_8
GAAGAGCCGCTCTCTGATATGACGGCTCCGAAATGCGGATTTGCCAGCACATTCACCCATGGCGCCGGTGTCATCTGCTGATGCGTGGTCGTAATAATATATTCGCGCCCGTCAGGAGTAAGAGATCTCTATCCTCGATCTAAAAAATGCGCATAAACCTGATATCATCAAAGGATTAAAAATAATATCGGTCGGAGGAAGATGCTTACAAGCGAAGGTAAAAGCAAGGTGATAATATGCAGCTTGCGAAAATTCATCAGCCTGAATGGAAATGAGATGTATAGTTGACTGTCTTATCGAGCATACCAAGGAATTTCATCTTCGGCATTTCTTAGCCAGTCTTTGCTAACTGATTGATCAAGCTCATGTAATTGCATGATTGCAAGTTTGACTGCCTTCGTTGCATTTTGGGCATCTGCATTTGTAATGAAATGTTCATGCAGATTTGATATTTTTGTTTGATGCGACTTATAATGGACAAGCTCATTTCTTAATTTGAAAAGATCTCGTATAAATAAATATGCGGCGTCTTTGCCTTCCGTACGTAAAGATTTTCCAGTAATGAGTTGCGGAAATATTCTCCATTTCGCTTCTGCGCTTAATTTATCAAGGTGCGCATCAAAAAATGTCTTGGATTCAATCTGATGACATGCATAATTATATATAAATGCTTCTAAAGACATCGCACAAAAGACAATTACTACAATCTGCACTTTCTCTATGGTGTTATTCAAGAAACCAATTCGTGCCGCCTCATCGTCTGTCCTACCCGGTATTATGGAAGCTTCTTTTTGCAACACATCGATTTGTCGCATTGCATCGCACGCAATCCTATAGTAATCTTCATGTCTGCTAAATGTTATCTCCATCTCTTCATTTTTTTTGATCGCTTTAGATACATGCTGCTTCTTAGCCTGTTTTTGTGATTTATTTTTCATTATTACCTCCTATTATTATGAAAGACAGCTCTGCAAATAGAAAATTCGTTATCTCATTGATGTAATTTCTTTGCATCAATATTTTTTCCTCTCCCCATATTGTACAAGATTTTACTTTTATAAATATACTCCCTTATCAGCAATTTTTTTCTTTATAAATTACATGATATCCTAACTCTGGTTCGGATATTCTTCTAATCTGGATTTATAGATTAATTTTTTCTGGGCATAAAAATGAGGAAACGTCATGAATATTATCTATTATATACATGTTGCTCGTTATTTCTTTTTAAATATATGCTCATTTTTCTATTAGTGAGCCTGATGTGCAGAAGCCCTTCCTAATCCAATTCACTTACTGTTGAAATCTGCCTGTATTCCACATCTTCAAACTCATTAAAATGTGCTTTGCCGCATTTTATCTTTCTTTTTTCGGTGGTTTTTAATTCCTGCCCTGCCGATTTTGTCTCAGCGACAAAGTAAATGGTTTTTTCATTCTTTTTTATCAAAGCCCAATCAGGATTATAATTCCCTATAGGTGTTTGAATTTTAAACCAGAAAGGTAGTTTGAAATAAAACTCTATATCATCACGATTTTCGCATTCTTTGGCAAAATCATATTCAATATTGGAATCAAGCGGAATAAGATTGCTGTAAATGGTTTTATCTTTCTTTGATATTTGAAATGTCAGTTCGTTGATATGAATTTCAAAATCTTCAAATAACCGCATTTCATATTCTTTTGTGCCTATTTTCTCGTACTTGATCCCGTCAATCATTAATTCGGTCAATACATCGTTAATAGTCGATACCGCGCTATCAAAAAAAAGCTGGGGGTTTATCATTATATCGCCGGTTCTGCCGGATTGTAATAGAATTTCAAGAATAGTTGATCGGGTCAGTTCCGTTTTTTCCTGAATGTAGGAAAGCACGTCTGGTATGCTGAAAATGCCATCAAGCGCTGTTGAATAGGATGCCTTTATCTCTGACACAATACCAGCATCATCGAATTCAAGAGCAGCTTTTGTTGTCTTAATCACAGCTCTTTTTATTGCTGGAATTTGACTGATTGCCTTTGATGCCTTTTTTATGAGGTCTGGTGTGTTATAATCAACTTTATAGGTAGTATGATTTTTTATTTTGTCCCAAATTGTCTTAAATTTCTCATCCAGTTCAAATCCCTTGCGATAATTGACAGTAGCTCGTTCTTGCCTATTTTTGATTCTGCCTTTAAAAGATACTCCGCATTCTTCTTCTATTTCCATCTGCAGTTGCCTGGCAAAATCTTCATAGGCTTCATTTGCGATAATGGTCAAACGGTTAATATTAGTATTATGTATGCGATTACCATCCTGATTCACGGAAAGCCGCAATCCTCTTCCTATTTCCTGGCGTTTTTTTAATTCTGATCGTGTTTCGTTTAAGGTGCAAATTTGAAAAACATTAGGATTATCCCATCCTTCTCTCAAGGCAGAATGACTGAAAATAAAACGCAAAGGCTCATTGATATCCAGAAGCCGTTCTTTGTTTTTCATAATCAATTTGAAGGTATCATTATCTGCTAGAGTATTGCCTTTCGTATCGCTCCATTTGCCTTTTTTATCCTGTGAAAAATATCCGTTATGAACTTCATTCGCTTCAAAAGGAATTACGTCTTTGTACAAGGATTTTCTGGAAATTTCCTGATAAATATCCTCAAACCACAGCGCAAATTTACCTTTAACTGGATTTCCGTCTGCGTCATAAGAACGATAATTTGCCACCCGGTTTATAAAGAAAAGCGATAGCACTTTTATTCCTTTATCTTTAAATTTTCTTTCCTTGATAAAATGTTCCTCTACGGTCTTTTTTATTTGGACTTTCATGATTTCATCGGAAAGTTTACCTAATGTATCTCCGACAAGAACGGTTTCGCCATTTGAAAGCTCAATAAATTTGTCGCCCACATCAATACCATTTATGATATAACCATCTTTATATATATCTCGCATATTTGATAAATCATATAAATCATCGCCTACTTTTGCTGTGACGATTTTTCGTTTAACTCCATTGCTTGTATTGACATCAATTTTTATTTTTGCGGACGTTTTAGTTTTTGCAGCGATTACTTTTTCTAGGCAAATAAATGCTTCATTAAAATCATTTTCCGTGACGATTGAGTCCACTTCAATTTGCTTAACCAGACCCAAATCATATGCTTTTACGGGATCAAGACTGTAGACCATATTATAAATGTTGGTATGTGTCGCAGAATAGCGCAAGGTACAAAGAGGATTCAGGTTTTCAATGGCTTTTCTTCTTATTTCCGTCTCCATATTTTGGGGTTCATCCACAATCACGATAGGAGATGTTGCCTGTACAAATTCAATTGGCCTTTTGCCGGTGATTTTATCATTGGGCTTATTAATTATGTTCTCATCTTTAGCAAAGGAATCAATATTAATTACGAGAATCTGAATATTATTGTTAATCGCAAAGTTTCTTAAATTGGATATTCTTCTAGAATCATATACATCAAAATTAACTGGAGTTTTATCATATAGATTCTGAAAATGTTCAAAAGTAATTTCAAGATTTTTTAATACGCCCTCTCGAATAGCTATTGAAGGAACAACTATAACAAACTTTTTAAATCCATATTTTTTATTTAATTCATAGATTGTGCGAAGATAGACATAAGTTTTGCCTGTGCCTGTTTCCATTTCGACAGAAAAATTCTTACCATCCAGCTTAGCTGAAATTGCAAGATCGTTTTTCCTTTGAATGTTTTTTACATTTTCAAAGATCTGCTGCTCACTTAGCATCAAGCGATTTCCTATACCTCCATCAGGAACAAAATAGCTTTCATTACTGATAGAAAAATTGAAATTGCCATGACTTAATGGCTGCCCCTCGAAGATTCCAACTATGGAATTGATTGCATCTAATTGAAATTGTTGATTCTGATCGAAATGGAGTTTCACGGAATTTTTTCCTCAATTATTATAGGAATGCTGATTCTCTCTTTAATCTCTTCATAAATTGGCAGATCAACATTTTCACCTGTTTCTAACGTTACAGCTAAGCCATAATATACTTCTTTATCAAGGCTTTCCGCATCTTCTCTGCATTCTACCGATATTTTCAAGAAATCACCATCTTGATAAGAAACAACCCTATTTCCTTCTAAGACTTCATGCTGTACCGTTCCATTTTTTACCTGTCGAGAATCCGCATTTTTTCTATCAACTCCTATAATATCCTTAGGAGGTTCAAATGAAAGATTAGCTTTTCTATATTTTCTGTTTGCTGGATTGATGGGGCTAAACCAGGCAAGAGTAATAGTCAATCGTCTCATTTCATTTGTTCCGCTTAAGCAAGGTGGCAAAGGAAATTGGAAATCATGTTTTTCATCTTTTTTGATATTTCCATAG
>MFGW01000126.1:4374-5421 GCA_001780385.1 Candidatus Fischerbacteria bacterium RBG_13_37_8
AGAAGTACACTCAAGTACTCGCTGAATGTTAGGTGTACCATAACCCACATAGCGAGCGATAATATTTTTGAAATGTCTTGAGTTTTCATTTGTCTTTAAAATAGATTCCAATATGTCATAACCTTCACCCCATGATGCGCCATGCACAAGCAAAGTTTTTAAAATGACAGCAATGTTGCTTTCCTCGATCGAAAGGCTATTTTCTATTATTAATGAGTTTAACATCTCGAAAATTTGAGATGCTGCCCGTGTTGCGAGTGCTGCCGAATTGCTTGTTCCTCTAGTATAAACACATCTATTAATTTCACCGCCAGTTGCGGGCACTGCAGCTACACATTGTCCAGGTGGCCATCCTGAATTTGATACTTTGTAAAGGGTACTATTATTTGCATCATATAACTGTCTTCCTCCCCAAATATATAGCTCCGGCTTTATGGAATATTTATAACCTAATCCATGAGCAGAGATTGGCGATGGTAAATTTTGGTTAGGCAAAATGTCATATCTGTTGCCTATATTATTTGCTTTTGATCTATCTGAATGAATAGATCCCAAAGATATTGAATTTATAGAATCAGCAGGAGCTAATATTTTCCTGTTGCGAATATTCCTATGGATTTGCAACATGGTATGGCTTAATAGCTCATCATACGAAAGATCCTTTAATTCATCAATGCTTTTTTTAAGATCAATGTCAGTATTAATATTACCTGAACTGACGCAAAAAAGGATTTGATATTTATCCGATAGCCAATCTAATAATTTTGCGGAGGAGCTTAATTTGTTAAAGAACATCTTTGCTGGATCAGCAATGGAAAGATTAACTACTTTTATTGTAGGTGCGATCGCATCTTGCTTGCTATCCCCTTCAAATATTCTACGAACTGAGCGTTCAATCAAGTCTTCTATAAAATATTCTTTGGGAATAATTTCACACGGAGGATCATTTACAAAGTCAAAGGGATCCGGTTTCATAATTGGCCTGATATATACAGGGCGACGAAGCGGTTCCTCTTGCGCATCCAGTTCACCATGGCATACAAGCGA
>MFGW01000126.1:5449-5740 GCA_001780385.1 Candidatus Fischerbacteria bacterium RBG_13_37_8
TTTGCTGGATAGTTGCTTTCGAAATCATCAGGATCATCTATCTTTAATCGATTTTTAAGAAGATCGTGATTTGCAAAAGGCAATCCGTCGAGTATGGCAACAATCGGCTCTCCAGCGGTATTTCCAGATTTATAATTTCTTCGTATTCCATCAGGGGATATATCTATTTTACATTGACTTACCGGTCGGAATAACATTACATCATTACAAGTAAAAACTTGTGTATATTCGGATTTTAAAACTTTTTCAATACTTTCAGATGGTAATTCTGCTTTGATTGCATGGAATCGT
>MFGW01000126.1:5784-9292 GCA_001780385.1 Candidatus Fischerbacteria bacterium RBG_13_37_8
ATAGATTAGATCGCTAAATTCTTTTTGTACTTTAATTCGCTGGGCTTCATTGTTTCTGTACCAAAATTCAATCTCGAATATTATTTTAGATGCCGTTCCTTTTTTAAATTTTAATTCCTCTTCCCAATAATCTTTAATATGCGTTTCACTAAAACGATCTTCAACATCCCACCTTCTTAATGCTTTAGTTTGTTTAAATATGTCAGCCCATTTTCCATAAGGACTAGGCAATTTTTTATTGCCTGTATCCCATTGATCCCATAAATTTAGCAACTTATCTATAGCCTGCCTGTTGCTCATGCTCAGGAAAAGTCGTCCGCTTAATGATTTTTTGCGGCTTGAAAAAGATTTAGATAATATAATCTTTATTATTTCTTTGCTATAATCAGAAAATCCTGCGGGTACATATTGTTCAAAATCATTAATATCTTTATTTATCAAATAACCATTGTTATCGATAAAATCATATTTTTTTAGAAGATTCCAAATATTTGATGATTGCTTATTATTTATAGCTTCAATATTATCATAAAAAATCTTTTTTCCTATCTTACATAATGAATAGAAATTCTCATCCGATTCGATTTCTTCTTCATCAACTTCTGCAAGCCATTCGAGACCGGGAATGTGACGCGCTGCTCTTTGAAAATCATCAATCTTACCTATGGTCTCTATCACTAGAACATATTCAGGTTCAAGTCCATCTGCCGCATTAACAATGAAAAACTGTCGCAAAGATTCAAATTGCTGTTTAAGTCTTTCTTTTTGCTTGACAAAATCAGGGAAATGATAAGGTGAATCAAAAGGTCGAGGAATGATCTTTTGTCGAGCAGTAGTAGAGGGTATTGGAAATATTAATAAAGGTCTTTCAGGCATATTATTTTCTCTTTTTCCTTCGATCAGTCAATAATATTCGTTGCCACTGCTTTAGTTTTTCAATTACGATAGGCCTTGTATTATCCTGCTGATGATCCAAAATTGCTTTTCTTAAAACATCTGTACAAAAAGATTCTATAGCTGAATAACTTTGTCCTACTAATATTTCAGTAAGTTGTTTCATATTATAATTAATAATGATACCGGTTTTTTGCATGAACATTCTAATAAAACGTTCAATTTGTGATTTGTCCGGTCCTTCAAGATTCAGTCTTAATTGGAATCGGCGCCAGACAGCTCGATCAAGTAGCTCAGGATGATTACTCGCAGTTATAACAACCACATAACTTGGCAGTCTATCCATTTGAAGAAGCAAAGAACTTACAACACGCTTTATTTCGCCTGTTTCTCTGGTATCTCCTCTTTCTTTTCCAATGGTGTCAAATTCATCAAAAAAAAGCAAACAATTTCGTGTCCTTATATAATCAAATAAATTTTTAAGACGAGATGCTGTTTCGCCTAAATAGCTACCAATTAAGTTTTCATAGCGAATAACGAAGAAAGGATACATTAAATGAGTAGCAATTGCTTCTGCCAGACTTGTTTTGCCATTTCCTGGAGAACCTGTTAATAATATTCGGTTACGAGGTTCAAGACCATAAGACCGGAGTAAATCAGCTCTATGCTGTTCTGATATTAAATCTTTACATATGTTAAGGCATTGATCTTCAATTATCAAATCATTAAATTGCTTTTTCGGCTCAACTTCAAAGACTAAATCTTTTGCTTGCCCATTAGCACGAATAGCAGTATTATTCTTGTTGCCGTTTTCATTAATTAATGCAGCCAATCTATCAGCAAGAATATAATGTTTTTTAGCCCGTTCTTCTGCAATTAAACTTTCTACTGATTTACGAAAAGAAAGCATATCATTGCGATTGGCTGACTTTACTAAACTAAATAAAATATCTGCTCTTGCCATTTTTACACCGCCTTAAACTCTATCCCCGCATCCTTCATCTGCAATGCGGTATTGGTTTTTAATTGGTCGTTGTTTTTAAAAAGCCTGTCAAGGGCAATCACTTTATTAGGCTTTTCTGCAATAACTTTCTTTATAATATCCTCATCCAGTTTTTCCAGCATCATGGCTATTTCGTTGCCATTTACACAAATATAGCCGTTCTTTTCTTCAATCTTTGCCGTAAGCGGAACACCTGATTTCAGAAGCAGTTCATAAAGAATCTCTTCGGTTTTAGCATTTTCATCCAGCGGCTCAAGATGCAATTGAAGCTGCTCAACAAGCTCTTCTTCCGTTTCGATGTTTGAGCGCCAGATTTTGAAATTGGATTCTTGAAGCTTAAAAATCATAAATCCCAGATCTTGTTTCTCAGCTCTGCCGTCCAAATCAAGCATTTCTTTCTGCTCTTCTTTGATTTTTTTGATTACCTGACGGATACGCTCTTTGCCGATTTCTGCAATGGTTTTGAACCCAGCTTTATTAGCTTGCGAGTTTTCATCGCATTTTTCCGGAAGTTGGACACATATGAATGCGCGATCGCCACCATCTTCTTTATTAAGAGCAAGTACGGCATGGGCGGTAGTGCAGGAGCCGGCAAAAAAATCTAATATGATATCATCTTTTGCGCATGCAAGTTTTATCAATTCTTTGAGTAAACCGCTTGGCTTAGGATTATCAAACATTGCCAAATTACCAAGCAAAGAAGACATTTCTTTCGATCCATCTGTATTGAGAGGGACAAAATCCCATATTGTAGGATATGTAACTCCGGTTTTCACATCAGATAAAAAACGCTTAAGCTTTGGCCTTCCTTTACCATTTTCCCCAAAATAAATTTCATTGTTTTTAAGTAATTCATTAATTTTTTCTTTATTAAATCTCCAATTTCCATTAGAAGACGGATAATGTTCTTCCCCAGTATTAGGATTAATAATTGCGAAATATAGAGATTTAACATATCTGCCTCCTTTAATATTAGCCATCAAATCACCGGGTACCCATGGTCCTTTTGGATGATTATCTGGATTTTTATATCTTTCTACTTGCTCTTTAGATCTTTGCCTTAAGTATAGTTTTACCAAATTCTTATCTTTACAAAATATTAGTAGATAATCATGATTTGCCCCTATTATCTGATCATTAGGAGGAGTACTTCTTTTTTTCCAAATAATAATCTCAATAAAATTCTCTTCACCAAATATTTCATTGCATATTAAGCGAAGATTATGCATCTCATTATCATCAATACTAATAAAAATCACTCCATCATCCCGCAATAGGTTCCTTGCCAAAAATAACCTGGGATACATCATGGAAAGCCAACTGCTATGATAATGCCCACTTTCCTTGCTGTTTTTTCTGAATAGGCCCTCACGGGTCATAAATCCAGTCTCATCTTTGTCCCCGATTCTATTCAAATATTCTTCCCTTGTTTCAGAAAATTTATCTGGATAAATAAAAGAATCATTGCCAGTATTGTAAGGTGGGTCTATATATATCATCTTGATTTTGCCGAAGTAAGATTTTTGCAAAACTTTTAGGACTTCAAGATTTTCGCCTTCAATAAAAATATTTTTCGTTTTATTGAAATTGTCAGATTCTTCTCTGCGGGGC
>MFGW01000126.1:9324-11383 GCA_001780385.1 Candidatus Fischerbacteria bacterium RBG_13_37_8
CCGGAAAGCATCCGACTTTCCCGCCCAGTTCAATACATACCGCTCGTTTTTAAATTCAATATCTTCGCCCAGAGCTGCTTTCAACTTTTCCCAATCGATTTTATTTTCCGTAAACGCTTCGGGAATGATTTCTTTAAGTTTGTTAAGCTTTTCTTCTGTTATATTTAAAGATTTTCCATCCATTTGCTTTTTCCTATTATCCGCACATGATTTGCGGCATCATAAGCACTCAAGTTTTATTCTCATCCTCAAAAATAATTATTTCCTGTATTTTGCCACACGTTAAGAATAACAGCAAAATGCTTTTTCATCATAAAGCTATTATATGAATAAAAATGAAGAATTTCAACAAATTTCAATTGAAGATGAATGGATTTATGGAAATAGGGGCAGCAAATATATTTTTGCCCCTATTTCCGTAAAAAGCCGGATTCATATGGAGGAAAATTTAAAAGACAGAAGCTCTTCCAACAGATGTAGACATAAAACATCTAGTGGACGAATTGAAGAGGCCCCTGAGGCATTTATTTTCTACGGGATATTTGGAATCAATATAACTAATGCCAAGCATTTTACATTTTTATGATATAAGTCTGAGCATTGCTTTATTGTACTGCGAGAAATATGCAAATATGACAGAAATCAATACTTTATTAATAATTGTTGACTAGATAAGATTTTTGTTTTATGATGATTAAGATAATTTGTAAAACAATTTATCAAAGATATATATAATATAGAATATGATTACAAAGCTAAAAATAAAAAATTATAAGAGCCTCGAAAATATTGAAATCAATTTACAGCCATTAACAGTGCTAATTGGACCAAATAATGCTGGAAAAAGCAATATTTTTGATTCTTTGAAATGCCTTCGTGAACTTTCATCTCAATCTCAGCAAAATGCATTTGAATTAAGAGGTGGATTTGAGCAGGTCGTTTTTAATGGAGAGATAGAAAATAGACTAATTCAATGGGATATATTATTTTGCAAAAACAAAGAAGAACTTAATTACATGCTGGAATACGCTGGGGGTAAAGGATTACAAGCAGTTAAAAAAGAAATCCTTAAAAAAAAGAATAAAGTATTGCTTGAAAATATAGGTGGTCAATATAAGCTATTTCGGGAATCAGATGCAAAATCTTTTTCTTCTGGTAAAGTAATACCTTCTTATCCAATATTAGGTAAATATGGAGATCCTGTTTACGCTCCTTCATCTTATCAAATAAGAGAAATAATACAAAATTGGAAATTATTTTTCCTTGATCCTATAAAGATGAAAGCTTTAAGCACTGGCGGAAGATCATTTAACTTGAAAGAAGATGGCAGTAATCTATGGCAAGTTATTCATACTATTTTTAATGAAAAACCTGAAATAACAGATGCAATTAAAGATACGATCAAATTAGTAAGCGGCGTAAAAGGAATTTTATCGCCTTTATTGGAAAGTGGGCATGCATATGGCAAATTATTAGAAGAGAATATCAATTTTGCTACTTCTTCATGGTCTATTTCCGATGGCATACTCAGGCTACTTGCGCTTGAGGCAATTTCATATTTCCCGCAATCTGATACTATTTGTATTGAGGAGCCGGAAAATGGCATTCATCCTCATCTTTTAGAAACTGTGGCAGACATATTAAAATCTGCTAGCAAGGAAACGCAAATAATTATTTCGACCCATTCTGTTAATCTGCTTAATTATTTAGCTGAACGCTCTTCATTGGATTCTATTAATATTCTATGGAAAGAAAAAGGTAAAACGCGAATAGAATCTGCAAATAATATAACGGATATTGATAAATTCTTGTCCAAAATTGGATTTGGTGATTTATGGTTCTCAGGTTCCATTGGAGGAATCCATTAAATGATTATCTTGTTTCTTGTTGAAGAAGAAAGCCTGGAATCTTCGCTTCCCCATCTTCTAAAGAAAATCAGAAGAATGAATATTAGAAGATTAAAATCAATGCAATCCAGAGATGCAAAAAAGGTGATAAGTCTAATTCAAATTAATCCTGCAGATAAAGCAATTATTTTGACCGATTCTGAATGCAAAAA
>MFGW01000126.1:11429-11671 GCA_001780385.1 Candidatus Fischerbacteria bacterium RBG_13_37_8
AGAGAAGCAGTAAAGATACCTGTTTTCTATGTTCCGATTATATGCATGCTTGAATCATGGCTTTTAGCAGATAAAGAATCCTTAAGCGCTTACTTAAACTTATCGATCCCCAAGAAATTGCCTGCAGGAATTAAGCATGATGAATATCTTGAATCATTATATAGACAAGCCCCAGAAAAGAGGCATTATAAAAAAACAGTTGAAGCGCCAATGATTGCTCAAAGAGTCAGCCCTAATAAAAT
>MFGW01000127.1:0-3195 GCA_001780385.1 Candidatus Fischerbacteria bacterium RBG_13_37_8
AGAATCCGCAACGCCGCATACGGACCTGGAATTGCCCACCTGCCACTATTCCAGAGCACGGGTCCTAAACTGAATAGAAATCCACTCAATCCCACTATGCTTAATGATACTATTACTCTTTTTCTGTCCGCAGGAATGCTTTCCCGTGACAAAACAAACAATCCGCCTATCACTATGATTAACTGAATTAATCCCGGGGGAAATACTCTCATCCCAAACAGCCGCTTCTGGACAGTAGCGAATTTTTTCCACACGGGATTATGAGACGGCAAAGCTACATAATTGCTCACCTCCGCTGAGTATTTAACAATTTCCTGAACGGGACGCTTGAAATTTTTCAGTTCTGTAGTTTTTAAATAAGGAAAATACGCGAGCAAAATAGGCGGAATGGTAATAACCAAAACCAGGGCTCCATGCAGTAAATACTTTTTATTCCACTGCAGTTTTTCTTTGTTATACAAAGCAAAAAGCAGCAAACATAATTCAAAAATTATCACTGCCATTGCGGTGAAAAGCATATAATGTGCATTGGTCAACGCATTAAACACAAAGAAGATTGCAAATGCAATGGCATATCTTATTTTCTGTGAGCGGTGATAGCGGAGCAATGCCCAGAAACAGAGTGGTATCCACCATGCAGCAACAACCTGAATACGCGGAATATGTCCCAAATGCCAGGGATTGAAAGCAAAAATTAATCCTCCGGCAAATGCAGCAAAGTGAGACGGAATAAGTTCCTTTAGAAAATAATACATACAGAATGCAGTAAGAATAAAGGACAACAGAAAAACAATATTATATGCGGTAATATAACTTCCGGTAATAAGATAAAACGGCAGAGCAACAATAGCTATTGCAAATAAATTCTCCGAGTAAGTCAACGTATTCTTATAAGGAAAGAAAATATTTGCATCGAAGATATTGCTGATGTTCCCACCCAGGAAAGTATGAATATCCCATGAAATAATCCAGAGATTAAGGAGCGGATCTCCCAGCTTGCCAGGAATCGTGCTATCAATATCTTTAAGAATCGGAACAAATAACAACAAAGTACAGAATACATAAACAATAAATACCGAGACAATTTTCATTAGAACACCAAGTCGGGGAATAGGGAGTAGAAAATGGGGAATGGGGAAGATGAAGTGCAAGAATTAGCAAGTAGGGAATGCGTCCCCATTCCCTAATCCCTAGTCCCTAATCCCCAGTCCCCAGTCCCTAATTTATCTCCAACGCCATAATCCCGGTCGGCGCGGACGCTTGACCGGTTCCTCGCTTACATAAATAATTTCTTTTTCACCTGGCATGCCGGGAATGGAAATCATTGATTTCCCGCCAATTTTTTCAATGGCAAATGCTCGTTCTGCTGCCTGGATAATTTCTGGTTTCAATCCTTCCTTCGCTATTTCTTCTGTCCACACACGCCGTCCTTTCACAAGTTCGACAACGTACTGTGCAATCTGTTCATCGGAATAAAATTTCTTTGCATCCCATTCTGTCAATGGTTTTCCTTCAACATTGACTATGCCTTTTGTGCCAAGCATACTGGTTTCATATTTATTAGTGCCTCGCAGATCACCTCGCTGAATTGCTGCCATCAGTTCAATAGGAACTCGTTGTGTCTTGCGAACCATGCGTTTTTTCTTTTTGCCGCCTTCCTCATAGTTTTCGATAACTTCTCCCATACCACCAGTATTATACTGCATGAAGCGTACTTTGCCGGGATATTTATTCACCAGTTCCATGATAATTTCATAGAAACGGTTTACTTTTCGTGCACGCGAACCAATGATAAAATCATCCGTGCCAACAATTCTCACCGATTCACCTGCCTTGGCAGGATTGGTTGCCATGCTGTGGGTTGATTCACCCCAGAGATATGCCAGGACACCTTGTTCAGGTGTTAATTCCTGTGAGAATGGCATGATGGTATTTCTGCGTGTTATGAAAGCGAAGATCAATCCATCCAATTCATCAAGCGATGGCAGATTGATTGATTTTGCTGAAATGCCGATTAATCTCCCGTCTCTTTTTACACGTAATTTATCCCTGAACACTATTGACCTTCCATTAGCACATAACTCTTCATCCTGAAAATCTATTTCACCATCCGCCTTTATCATGACATTCTCAAGCAGGGCGGTTTTATCAGTCAATGCGTAATACATTGCTTCCTGCTGTTCAGGTATAATATCAGTTTTTACATAAAAACCATTCTCTGTACCATAAGCAGAGCCATCTTTCTTTAAAAACACAATGTCATCCTGGTTCACCTCGACTCTTTCGCCTCGCTTATGGTCAAGAAAAAGTTGATGACATGACCATGTTGATTTACCGGTTGCAGTCATGCCGAAAAGAAATGCACCGTAATTCTTCATTTTCCCCGATTTAGCATCTACTACCGTTACCATTTTTGTGCCGGAATGCAATCCGAGCATACCTTGTTCATCCGCACACCACATTCCCTGTCGCAGAAATCCTTTCTTTTCTTCCCCCATGTAGTCAGTTCCCAGTGCTATATTTAAATTATATTCAGGCAGGGTCAAAATTTGCTGACGTATCTGATGCTCTTCCGGTATATGTATCATAATAAAATTGGGACCCGGTCGCGAAGAAGGCTTCAACAACGTGTTGCCCCACATATATCCAATACGAAAATTCTTCGGATCGGCTGAACAAACATACAAATCACAAACAGGATTGTAAGCATCATTATCCCCCATCTGGCGCTGTATATGATAAAAAGGAAGCGTTTTCATATAATGCAGAATTTTTCTTAATTCTTCCGGGGCTTTTTCGATCAGGTTTTTTTGAAAATCATCGGGATTCGGAAGCTGGATTTTTTCACCGCCCAGGTAAACTGTTTTTGCTGCTAACCTGTTCGAAATAAACGACCGCCACCCATAAGAACCATACTTGGTTTTGGTGCCAAATTCACGCGCATGCGGTTCCAGCCAATTCAGATCAACATGCTTGATATTTGGTCCCTTAAGTAGTGGCTTAAGCTCTTCAACAAATTTTCTGTACGCTTCTAAATCATATATATCTTTTGCCATTTCCTACTCCTTTTATTATTTGCAGAGGTCGAGAATTTTCTTTTGGATTTCATCGAGACTGGCAGCGCCGACATTGAGCTGGTAACAGATTGCACTCTTGAATAATCGTCTGAAGAATCGTTTCTGCAATTCGATGCGG
>MFGW01000127.1:3207-5936 GCA_001780385.1 Candidatus Fischerbacteria bacterium RBG_13_37_8
CTCAAGAAATGCGGATTAAAGAAAGATTGATTGCGCATTGGAGTAATATCCTGGGCTGCACCACTGCTCTGTCCCATTTCGAGAATGCGCACTGCTTCTTCCGGATCAATTTTCACAAATGCCTGCGTAAGGGGATCATTTCGCAACAGGAATATATACCGTACATCAATGCGCTTCACATGTTTTTTCATGCCGCCTAGCCAGTACGGATCAAGCATCGCATACGAATTTTTTGATGCCCGGTAACAATAAGGTGAGCCACGGTCAAGCCTGCAATCTTCCAGACGCTGACATTCCAGATCTTTGCAATCATCTTTTCTCGTAATGACATTTTCGCATTTCGAGCGATCAAATAATTTCCCGAGTGGCGGGAATGCTTCACAACTATTCGTGGGTACATAAAATTTTCTTTCCGGTGTATCTGCGCTTGCATAACCTCCGCCATAACGCACAAACAAATAATCAGCCGAGTGCAATAATACACGCGGTTCCTTGAGCAAGCCGTAATATATTTCCGTCTTTTTCGTTCCCTGTGGTCCAACAAATACAAGACCTAATCCTTCTACATCCACCGACATACCACGGATAGCATGCACATCGAACAGTTTCTCTCCTATATCGGTCACCATCCCAAGAGCTATACTGCGTAATGATGCATAGTAATCCGTGTTAAAAAGCACGGCGGTTTTCGTTTCGGAATTATAAAATGCATGCGGTTCACGTCCTGTCACACCATCTACCGCATAAATTACACCATGCGGTTCTATGTCAGATTCAAGCTGTGCCGGGTACCAGTTCTCCATCCAGAAATCATTGAAATGCGCCACATTGGTGCGAAGCTGAATTAATACTCCGTCTATATTTGCATTCCATTCATAATAATTATCATAGCGCAAGTATGATTGCGCTTCTGCTACCAATGCATCGCGTCTCTCATCACTGACATGCGTATCAACCGGTACTGTTTTCTTGACTCTCGTTATCGCATTACTCAACGAAATAATCTTCACCTTCTTCGGTATCTTGAGTTTGCCGAATGCCTCTACGATCCTGTCCATCGCCTTTTCAAGATTCTCCATCGAGGTTGCATATGATAGGCGAATAAAATCATCCGAACCAAATGCATCACCAGGTACTATAGCTACTCTTGCATGTTTGAGTAGGTAGTATGCCATTCCATAAGAATTGCGTATGAGTACCCCTTCATACTCCTTGTTATAATATGAAGATACGTTGGGAAACACATAGAAAGCACCATCCGGCTTCTGACATGATACATTCGGTATCATAGCAAGCTTATTCAAAACGTAATTACGCCGTCTCTGAAATTCTGCAGCCATTCTTGAAATTTCATGCTGCGGACCACCAAATGCTTCCACACTCGCCATCTGTGAAATAGATGCTGCATTGGAGGTACTGTGGCTCTGAATTCTACTCATAGCACTGATTATTTCAACAGGACCCGCTGCATATCCTATCCTCCAACCAGTCATCGAATATGCCTTCGATACACCATTTATAAGTACAGTTCTTTTCTTGACATCACTGCCTAACGATGCAATGCTGACAAATTTGAAATCCTCGTATACTAATTTTTCATAAATCTCATCCGCTATGATGAGGATATTCTCATCCATGCATATACGCACCAGTTCTTCCAATTCCGTTTTTGAATAAACTGCACCGGTTGGGTTAGAAGGATTATTCATTATAATTGCCCTTGTGTTTGGTGTTACTGCAGCTTTTAATTGTTTTGCCGTTATCCGGAATCCATTCTCTTCTTTTCCTTCTATGTAAACAGGCTTTCCCTTTGCCAGCATCACCATTTCAGGATACGATACCCAGTACGGTGAAGGTATAATAAGTTCTTCGCCATCATTCAATATCGCCAATACTAAATTAAATATGGAATGCTTGGCACCGCTGGAAACAATAATTTCTGCCGGCTTATATTCCAGGTTATGATCTTCTTTCAAACGCGCTATAATCGCTTTCTTAAGTTCAGGAACTCCTTCATTTGAAGTGTACTTGGTAATATTTGCATCGATTGCTTTTTTGCCGGCAATTTTTATATTCTCAGGCGTAGGAAAATCAGGTTCCCCCACACTTAAATCTACTACATCAATTCCCTCCGCTTTCATTGCACGAGCCTTTGCATTTATGCGAAGCGTAGGTGAATCAACAATTTGCTTTGCTCTTTCTGAAATCACAGGACACCTCTATTAATCATTTACTTGTTATCTCCAGAAAGTTTATCTTTAATAATTTTTTTCAGGTCAATACCGGTAAGCGATTCTATTACTTCAGGAACTTGCGCTACTACATTTGATACCTGACCAGCTATCTTTGATGTCCCCAGTTTATCATCTGAACTAATCATGATAATCTTCTCAACTTTGGATAACGGTTCAGCCACTGACTTGGCAATTTCCGGCAGTATATTTATAATCATCTCATAGATCGCCGCCTGGTTATATTTATCATATGCCTTAGCTTTTTCCATCATAGCCAACGCCTGCGCCTGTCCTATTTTTTTGATATGTTCAGCTTCCGCTTCACTCTCAACCATGCGTGCTTCTGTTTTTCCTTTTGCTTCCGTAGCAAGCCTGTAACTTTCAGCTTCCGCTTCCATTTGCACCTGGTATTTCTTTGCCTCGGCAGGTTTCAGTACTGTCGCTTCCAATTCTTTCTGCTTACGATCAATTTCTAACTCATCCAATTGAATTGCA
>MFGW01000127.1:5968-9397 GCA_001780385.1 Candidatus Fischerbacteria bacterium RBG_13_37_8
TTCTTTCTTTAATTCAAGTGCAATTTTTTGCCGTTCCAATTCATAGGATAAATCTGCATGAGCTTTGCTCTTATTCACTTCAATTTGGGAATTTGCTTTTTTTCTTTCGTTATCCCATGATGCACCTGCAATTTCAGCTTCTGCTTTTAATCGTGCTACTTCTGCTTCTTTTCGTGCCTGTGATGATTTAATAGCAGCATCACGATCTGCTTCAGCTTGTGCAATCTGGGCTTCTCTTTTCACTGCTACGATTTTTGGTCTGCTCAAAGCATCGAGGTATCCCTGTGCATCACTAATATCTCTCAGCACGAATGCAACAAGTTTAAGACCCATGCTGGCAAAATCATCTTCGACAGCTTTTTCAACTTTCGAAGCAAATTCAAGCCGCTGGCGATATATTTCTTCTACTGTCATCATTCCAATAACCGCACGCACCTTCCCTTCAAAAATAGCTTCCGCTACTTCCCGTATTCCATCTGTGCCCCTTCCTATAAATTGCTCAATAGCAATAGTCAGCGGATAATCATCAGTATTGATACATACCTGTCCCGTTGCTTCAGCAGTTATAGGCACTCCTTCACCTGATGTAGCATCTCCAATTCGTATATTGATCGTAATTACTTCAAGTACCAACGTTTCAGCTATTTCTGTGATTGGATTAATAAAAGCTCCGCCTCCAACTCTGAAACGATATCCAATTTGTTTCATGGTACCATCAGGCGCTTTGATATCATATTTTCGTCGCCCGGAAATTACAAGAACTTCATTTGGTGCTACTTTTTTGTACTGCTTGTGAAAAACAAAACCAGCTACTACCAGTACTGCGAGCACAATAATAATGTATAAGCCTGTGAGAATTGACATGGTGACCTCCTCAATTTTTTAATAGAGAGATAATACTTTGATAAGATAGGATTGAAGATTTCTTCTATATTTTGACTTCATAATGTCTATGATAAAAAAATGTTACCGAAATTTTTACTTAATGTCAAGTAGAAAAATTAAAAAGGTAAAGGTAAAGGTAAAGAAAAGCATGAGGTTGAAGTTAAGGAGAGGTTTAGAATGTGGTTTAGGAAAAGTCCTTGTTTATCCTATTCTCGAAATTAACTACCCGCTCCTCTACCTCTACCTTTTTATTATTGCTTCTCGCAAAAGAAAAGACTACAATAATAAATTCGTACATTGACGAACTTACTGATCACTGCCCACTGTCAACTGTTTTAGGAGCATTACATGGCTATTAATCAAGGTTTTTCTTTTCATCCTTCCACAAAATTATATCGATTCTCTCTCCTTGCATTTATTAGCTTACTCACCTTTGGAAGTTATTTTGCCTACGATATTATAGGCGCTATTGCACCTACACTGGTGGAAGATCTCGGCGCTGAACGCGGTACCATTGGCACATTCTATACAATGTACAGCATTGCTGCTATTCTCTCTGTTTTAGTTGGTGGTATTCTCATTGATCGTTTTGGTATACGTAAATCTAGCTTAGTATTTTCCATACTGGTATTCATTGGGTCTGCTCTCGTGGCATTTCCTACAAGTCTGCCGGTAATTTTTCTTGGTCGTTTTATATTCGGAGCTGGTTCAGAACCCCTGGTTGTTGCACAAATGGCTATGCTTACCCGCTGGTTTAAGAGCAAGGAAATGGCGCTTTCGTTCGGGATAACACTCACAGTGAGCCGGCTTGGTACCATGTTCAGTTTTAATACCGGTGAATTGATCGCAAGCTATTTCGGACATTACCGATATGCACTTATTGCAGCTTCTTTGTTTTGTCTGTTCTCGCTCTTCGCTAATATAGTATATATTTTTATGGATCGTCATGGCGCAAAAGTTCTGGAATTAAAAGAAGAAGACAGCGGTGATAAAATAGTCTTCAAAGATATTACCTCCTTTAGTCCCAGTTTCTGGTATGTCACTATGCTTTGCGTAACTTTTTATTCTGCAATATTTCCATTCACAGCGTTATCGACAGATTTTTTTGTCGATAAATGGGGTATTTCCCGTGTTGCAGAAACACAAGGTGGTTTTCTTTACCAGGTACTAAATAATTTCCTGCACATGTTCTCCACTGCCGGCGGTATTTCTTCTATAATTATTTTTGCATCTATGGTGTGTGCTCCTTTTGCAGGTCATCTTGTTGATAAGATGGGAAAAAGAGCTTCGTTGATGATTGTAGGTTCTTTATTAATGATACCGAGTCATTTATTAATGGGCATTACAAATATTTATCCCGTTTACATGATGATAACGCTTGGCGCTGCATTTGTTTTAGTGCCTGCCGCAATGTGGCCTTCCATTCCTCTTGTAGTACCTAAAGAAAAAGTAGGAACTGCTTTTGGTCTTTGTACTATGATTCAAAATATCGGACTGGCATTATTTCCCTACTTAAATGGTACATTACGGGACATCACACATTCATATACTTCAAGCATGATTATGTTTGCTTCTCTTGGATTCGTTGGATTAATTTTTGCTTTCCTGCTTATACGCGCAGACAGAAGAGCTGGGAAAATTCTTGAAAAACCTTAATAAATAGGGACTGTCCCTATTTTCCTCGAATGCTTTTAAAAAGATCAAGTGCCCAGGTTTTATCTTCCTTTTTCTTCCACTTAATCATAACTACTGCAATAGATTCAGCGCCCGTTACCTGTCCCATTAATATCCAGTGCCCCTCAGGAGCTTCTCTGTCTTTTATAAAACAGTATTTTGCTTTATAAGAATAACCGGGCAATTCATGATCCATTATTTGTTCATCACCTGCAAGAGGAGCTAATAACTTCTCACTGATGAAAGACGGATTTTCTTCATCCACGACATATGAACGAATACCGATTTGCCTGTCCTCATCTTTATAAATATATTCATCATCCTCAACGCTCAACATCATTGAGCCAGGTAAAAGTACCTCCCATCCGCCTGTGAAATGAGCAATTATTGATTTGCGACGATAACCTATCTTCATTGGCAATATAAGATTTGGACCACCTATATTTGATGTTGCACGTCCTGCCAGCGTCGCTATTTCTTCCCATTCTTTCAGCGGCAATGGCAATGAAGGATCCTTTTTCCGTGCCGTCGCAAGATATGATAAAATACTTTCTACAAGCGCTGTTTCTTCCGGATTCCTCGGTTTCATCCAGCTAAAATCATTCCACATAAGATATAAAGCTGCACCTTTATAATACAAGGCATCCTTTTTATTATTGAACCAAGGAAAATAATTTTTAGCAAATTCATCAATTCTTTGCTCTTCAAGAATTTGTTTGCAATAATTATGACTGTAAATACCCATCGGCGTAATAAAACCATCAGGATTTTCTATCGTCCACTCATCATGAGACCAGCCTGCATACATATGTTTCATGTCAAGATCGCTCCGGTTAATGAATTCTTTAAGAAAACTTACCAACCATTGCG
>MFGW01000127.1:9421-9661 GCA_001780385.1 Candidatus Fischerbacteria bacterium RBG_13_37_8
AATTTCTGTCAACGCAATACGTTGTTTCATCTTCCACATCAAAATCAATTTTTAAAGCAGCACTTACCTGGTCAAGAAAATCTACTACTGCCCAATGAAAACCCGGTCCAGCTATATTAGTCTGGGTATCACCTTCTAATTTTCCCTCACGAAAAATAAATTCTATGGTTCCCCCAGGGCATAGGTCAACTTTAAAATTATCATCATCATATTGAGTGAAGACAGCTTCATTTTTATTGG
>MFGW01000127.1:9678-11473 GCA_001780385.1 Candidatus Fischerbacteria bacterium RBG_13_37_8
TCAATAATTTTTTTTGCGGGTATTTCCCTTGAAAAGAAAGTTTTTTTTCTGGCGCCAAAAAAAGAAAGAAAAATTGTCATAAAGTGCCTTAATCAAACAAAATTTTTGTGTCGTCCGATAACTAAAAATTGAATTACTATAATACTATTTTAAATCAGTTTATGCAATATCGGAAAGAGTAACCGGCATAGTTTTCATTTTTTTTGCGGATGCGGTAAAATAAGAAATTGACCATCAAGGAGAATTTATATGAGAATAAAGCTTGTGTGCGTTTTGATAAGCATTATTGTTTGTTCTTGCTTATTACTGACCTGGACAGAAGATAATGAAGGCAACGATGCTGATAAAAATATTCGTGAAGAAATCATGCAGGCAGATCGTGATTTTGATAAAGCAGTTTCGGAAAAGGGGTTAGAGGGTTGGTTATCATTTTTTGCTGAGGATGGCAAAATGTTTCGTGGAGCTGATGTTATACAGGGAAAAGAAGCAATTCGGAAACATATGGCGCCTGCTTTTGAAACACCCGGTTATTCACTCCGGTGGCAACCAGATTTTGCCGAAGTATCTTCCTCCGGTGATCTTGGGTATACATACGGTTCATGGGTATCGGAAAGAAAAGATGCAGAAGGTACTATCATAAAAAATAATGGCCGCTATCTCACCATCTGGCGCAAAGAAGCTGATGGCTCCTGGAAAGTAGTCGCTGATATTGGAACTGTCGCACAACCACCAAAAACATTAGAATAATAATGTCAAAAGTCCATGAAAAAAAGATATTATCCTTTGCAAGGAGCAAAGCGACAAAGCAATCCCAGACATTCATCCTTGCTTATTGTTCATTCGGGATTGCCACGCTTGCCTTCAGCAAGCTCGCAAACGAGGAGGGCACATGAAAAAATTGCTCTTGCTGTGTGCTTTGTTGTGTTTATGCGGAGTAATTGCAGCTAAACGGGCAGCACCTGTTCCAGTATCTCCAGTTGTATATAAAGGAATAGAATATAGAGCTCCACATGAACGCATGGGTTATGTCCAGGCATGGGATATAAAAAATAATAAATTTCTCTGGGAAAAGAAAATCTATGATGTGCCTATTGACCCAAAACTGGAAGAAGATGTGCAATGGATTTTTGTTACTTCACTTGAAATGAAAAATGATAAATTGATAGTTACGAATGAAACCAATGAAATTTTTTCAGTAGAATTAGAACCTGAAACAAATTCCACCATTAATGTAGATACTGTAGAACTGAAAAAATCAAAACCTTTTACGATTAAATTATCAACTTTGGTGATTATTGTTGGACTTTTAATCGTCGCTCTTTTCCTTGTTACTCACCTGACTAAAAGACATTAACTGGTTTTATTATTTTCTGCTGATTGCCTTTTTCCTTTTCCTCTTCTTCTTCAGCTTTCATTCCCCTGATTTGCGACAGTAATCTTTCGAAAGTATCAGTCAAGGATGGATTTAATTTCATCGCTTTTTGTATATCCTCAACGGCAGGATCATATTTCCCTAATGCTGCATACGACCGTCCACGCTGAATATATGGTGTGGCTAATTCCGGCTTAAGTTCTATAGCTTTAGAACAATCAGCTATCGCCAGTTCATATTTTTTAATATAATAATATGATTCGCATCGCATCATGTACAGGTAATGTGAATCGGGCTTAAGTGCTATTGCTTTTGTATATTCAGCGGCTGCCGGTTCATATTTACTTGCACTGTAATATTGGTCCCCTTTTTGTGTATATTTAAATGCTTCATTCCCGGAACAACCCATAAAGGCAATATTTA
>MFGW01000127.1:11483-11752 GCA_001780385.1 Candidatus Fischerbacteria bacterium RBG_13_37_8
GAGTAAAAGCACCTGTTGTGCTCTCAACATGCTACCTCCAACCATTAGGTCAATGTAATATTATATTATAGCATGATCAGGGACTGGGGACTAGGGACTGGGGACTAGGGAATGGGGACTAGGGAATAGGGACTGGGGAATGGGGACTAGGGAATAGGGACTGGGGAATGGGGACTAGGGAATAGGGACTGGGGAATGGGGACTGGGGAATGGGGAATGGGGACCCTTAAGCGACTTTCTCCTCATTATCCTGAATAAATCAGGATGAG
>MFGW01000127.1:11809-13145 GCA_001780385.1 Candidatus Fischerbacteria bacterium RBG_13_37_8
TCTCTGTCATTTAGTATTGCTGATACAGAATGATGAGGAGAAAGTCGCTTAAGGGTCCCCATTCCCCATTCCCCAGTCCCCATTCCCCAGTCCCTAGTCCCCATTCCCTATTTGACTTTCAATAAATGTTCCCCCTATAATGCGTCTATGAAAATAAAAGCATTTTATGGATTAAGACCAAAAAAAGAAGTAGCGAGTAAAATCGCTTCACCACCCTATGATGTTGTCAATACGGAAGAAGCTAAAGCATATTCAGAAGGAAATCCAATAAGTTTCCTGCACGTAGTAAGAGCAGAAATTGATTTACCGGAAGGCACTGATCTATACAGTCCGCAAGTTTATAAGAAAGCAGGAGAGAATTTACAGAAACTGATACAGGAAGGTAATCTCATCCAGGATACAAAACCCT
Source organism: Candidatus Fischerbacteria bacterium RBG_13_37_8 (assembly GCA_001780385.1). GTDB lineage: Bacteria > Acidobacteriota > HRBIN11 > MFGW01 > MFGW01 > MFGW01. The sequence continues at coordinate 12,219 of MFGW01000127.1, forward strand.
GTTTATATCTTTATCGTCTCACCATGGATGGAAGAAAACAAACAGGATTAGTATCCCTCGTAGCATGTGAAGAGTATGCAAGCGGCAAAATAAAAATTCATGAGAAAACATTACGAGCGAAAGAAGATGACAGGGTAAATTATATTCTTGGTACCAATGCACATAATGAACCGGTATTTTTTACTTACCGTACCGAAGAACGTATTACCTCTCTCTTCAATAACATTACTGCACACAAACCTATGTATTCATTTACTACAAAAGATCAATTTGGCACGGTAGGACAGGAGTTCTGGATTGTTGATGATTGTGAAACGATTACACAGATTGAATCATTATTTTTGCAAGTTCCTGCATTTTATGTTGCAGACGGTCATCACCGTTCTGCATCAGCTTACCGCGTATGGGATAAGTTAAAGCGTGAAAATGCGAATCATACCGGGAATGAAGAATATAATAATTTTCTGGCAGTTATTTTTCCACAGGATCAATTATTTATCTATGATTACAATCGATTGGTAAAAGATTTGAACAATTTAACCAGCGAGCAATTTTTAGATAAAGTATCAGAGAAATTTAATGTAAAAGCTCATTATGCATCACGAAAACCGGCTGCTATTCACCAGTTTGGCATGTACCTTGACCAGACGTGGTATCTCCTGGAACCTAAACAAGGAAACGTTGATGAAAGTAATGTGCTTGGAAGACTGGATGTGTCCCTTCTTCAGGATAATCTGCTGGGACCCATTCTTAGCATCGATGATCCAAAAACTAATCCGCGAATTTCATTCGTTGGCGGTATCCTGGGAATGGATGAATTGGAAAAAAGAGTAAATTCAGGCAAATTCAAAGTTGCCTTTTCACTTTTTCCAACGCGCATGGAAGATGTAATGTCAGTAGCAGATTCAGGTTTTACCATGCCGCCAA
>MFGW01000127.1:13170-14190 GCA_001780385.1 Candidatus Fischerbacteria bacterium RBG_13_37_8
TCGTTCCGGATTAATTATTCATCCTCTTTCATAACGACAGAGGTTAAAAATGCCAGTTGATCCGCTGATTCTTCAATGATCTTAGAAAGTGGCTTTCCCCTTCCATGCCCAGCTTTAACTTCCACCCGAATAAGAATTGGATTATTGCCCGGTGATGCTGTCTGCAACGCAGCAGCAAATTTCATGGAATGCGCCGGGACAACACGATCATCCGTGTCTGCAGTTGATATAAGAATCGCCGGATAATCTACCCCTGACTTTACGTTATGCAATGGTGAATATATATAAAGAAATTTGAAATGCTCCGGATTTTCTTCAGCATTTCCGTATTCTCCCACCCAATAACGACCAATGGTAAATTTATGATAGCGAAGCATATCCGTTACCGGAACATCGCAAAGCACCGCTCCGAATAAATCGGGACGCTGCAACATAGTTGCTGCCACCAACAATCCACCATTACTCGCTCCTTCAATTGCTAAACGTGATGAATTTGTATATTTATTCTTAATAAGCCACTCTGCCGCCGCTATGAAATCATCAAATACATTCTGTTTTTTGACGAGCATACCCGCTTTGTGCCATTCTTCACCATACTCCGAACCGCCGCGAAGATTAGGCATTGCCCATATCCCACCCTTCTCCAGCCATACTAAACGGTATACAGAAAAATACGGCGTCATATTTACATTGAATCCTCCGTACCCGTACATTAATACAGGATTATTCCCGTCTAACTCTATCTCTTTTTTATGAACAATGAACATGGGTACTTTCACTCCATCTTTGGATTGATAAAAAACCTGCTCGGTCTCATACCCGGAACTGTCAAATTCAATCTTCGATTCCTTGAATGAAGTAAGTTTATCGTTGTTAAAATCGTAAGAGAATATTGTCCCGGGATAAAGAAATGATGTAAACGAAAAAAGCATTGCTGTATCCTCGCGTTCCCCTGATACTTCACGAACAGTACCCAGCGCGGGAAGCTCAATATCTTTCACAAAAGTACCCTCTAGCGTA
>MFGW01000127.1:14202-20870 GCA_001780385.1 Candidatus Fischerbacteria bacterium RBG_13_37_8
TTGCTTGAAGCATCCTGCATGTACCGAATGACAAACTGGTTATTGATTATTGCAGCATAATCAAGGGTGTTGTTGCTCTCCGATATAATTTCTTTCCAGTTATCAGCAGCTGGATTCATTGTATCAATGGTAATGATACGACCCCGCGGCGCATTAAGATCCGTGCTTATATAAAATATCTGTTCATCGTTTCCAAGAAATGAATACCGTGCATCCGCATCATTGAGTAATTTAATAAATTCACCCTCTCCGTTAAGTTCCCTGTAATATAAACGGTTGACAGGATCAGTACCCTTAAACACTTCCAGGATAAGGTATTTTTGATCATCTGAAACCTGAGGCTGAAATATGAGCTCCTTTTCATCAGGCTGTTCATAGATTAGCTTATCCTCAGATTGCGGCGTATCAAGTTTATGCCAATAAACTCGATTAAAATTATTTTCATCTTCCACTGGAACAGTGCCTGCTTCAGGAAAATGATTATAGAAAAATCCATCATTATTTTTGCTCCATGAAATGGTACTGAATTTACACCATTTAAGCACTTCCTCATAATCTTTTCCGGTATCAATAGACCGGATTTTCAGTTCCTGGCGATCACTGCCGCTCGTGGAAAGTGCATACACCATAAGAGTTCCATTTTTATTTATTACCGTATCAGTTACTGCTACTGTACCATCTTCACTTAATGAATTAGGATCCATAACTAAAATTGGTTCACTATCCATTCCTTCCTGCTGATAAATAACATATTGATTTTGCAATCCATCATTTTTTTCAAAGAAACAACGATTTCCCTTCTTTATTATAGTTTTATAACGCGGATAGTTATATAAAGTTGTCAGACGTTCCTTAATTTCTTTGCGTGCTGGAATGCCTGCAAGATATGCAAAAGTTACTTTATTTTCTTCTGCAATCCATGCTTTCACCTCTGGTGATCCTGAATCTTCAAGCCAGCGGAACGGATCCTTAACCATCGTACCATGATAATTTTCTACTACTTCTTTTTGTTTCGTATCAGGATAAATATATCTTTTTAAAGTGGTGCTTTTCTGACATGCGGTGAAACTGATAATTATCAGTAATGAAGCTAAAAGATATAACAAAGAAATTCTTTTTTTCATGAAATCCTCCAAAATTAATCATATGCTTTCGCATTTCACAAATATTGTAAGGTGTTTTTTGACAAAAAAATAATTAATGGCGAAACTGCAAAAAGCTATTTTTGGCTAGAAATCATTTGCCAAGATTCGCCTTCAGAGCAGTTTTGGCAAAAGCAAAATCTATAAAAATTAGCTTTTTGCAGTTTCGCCATTAATGCTTATTTTACAATAATTGTTTATGTGTTACAATGAACAGGCATGATAAGCCGGTAGATAAATATTATATGGAGGCAAAAAAATGGCAGAAATACATGTTAAATTTGTCGATGGAATGACTTTTATCGGAAAAGCTGAAACGAATCATTGGGTTGCAATGGACACTGATGATCAATTTGGTGGTTCGGAAGCAGGAACAAAACCAATGGAACTGATTCTTGTTGCACTGGGAGGCTGTTCAGGAATGGATGTAGTCAGTATATTGAGAAAGAAACGTATCTCATATGATAAATTTGAGATAAAAATAAATGGGAAAGCTGCAGAGTCATATCCTAAATATTATGAGCGCATTGATATTGAGTACCAGTTTTATGGAAGCGCAATTGCAGAAAAAGATGTAGCACGCGCTATAGAATTATCAGAGCAGAAATATTGTGCTGTCATGAATATATTACGAAGATCAGGAGCAGAGATTCATACCAATTATAAAATAAATCCATAGCATTATTCATTGTAGGGGCAGACCCATGTGTCTGCCCCCAAAGAATTACAGGAGTTACCTATGAAAAAATATGCCTATCTAGTATTGCTCTTAGCCTTACTGCTTTTTATGCCCCTGTGTAAAAATAAATCGAATGACGATAATAATAATGATAATAATCCTCCCCCACCTCCACAATTTTCACACCGCATACTCATGCTGGGACGTTCCGTTATGGGAGGCTGGTTTGAACATTGGGGTAACTCGGAACATGTAAACAGGAATGGCTACGACCTCTATTATGGTCAAATGGAATCTCCCCCAGATATAGTCACTACCGCAATTCAAAAAATAAACCAACAGAATGTCGATGCTACCTGGGCTGTCTTTTTTAAATTCTGTTTCGTTGATTTCTACGGCAATTCCCGCCAGGATGCCGAATATTCATTGAATGAAAAGAAACAATACCTGGAACAAATACGCCAGGAAGTACGTACTCAAAGAAATGCCATCCTTATCATCGGTAATGCACTTCCTGAAACATGCAATAATACTTCACAAAATTTGATCTGGCTCCACAAAGAATATAATGCATGGGTAAATCAACTTGCTTCATCCGATTCACGTATTAAAGTGTTCGACCAGTATTCAGTTCTCGCTACTGCCGGCGGATGCCTGAAACAAGGATACGCACAAGACCCATGGGATGCCCATTTAACCAATCAGGCTTATAATGCCCTCGATCAACAATTTTTCCCTTTCCTGAATGCTAATGTGCAAAAACAAGTATTTACTACCCCAACAGGTATTTTATAATTATGCTTATTTATAAGAAAACAGACCTATTTCTTTCCCCGCTTCATACTCTTCAAGTTCTTTAAAAAAAGCATCAATTTTATTTAATTGCTTGCGGAGATGCATCAACTCAGTTTTAGTCCTGGCAGATCGTTTTGTTTTGAAAGGTTTTATCGTTGTCTTCTTGAGAATTTGTTCAATATGCTGCTTAATCTTATCCTTCTCTTCATTGAACTCCATCGCATCTAATGAAAAATTCGATACACCACCCGGAAATTGCTTTGGCGTTTTCTCCGCAATAAGCATTAAATCAAGATGAAATATTTTTATTAAAACATAAAATAATTTTGTGAAAGCTTCTTCGATAGCTTCCTTATACGTGGTGATAAATTTACTTAAGGTAGTATGACTGATTTTCCTGTTACCGCTCATGGCAATATAATTCTGATCCCAGGTAAGTCGTCGTTCTATTTCCCTGCATGAATAAATGCCATTAATAAATGAATAAGAAAGTATTTTTAACAATATTTTTGGATGAATTCCGGGCGCTCCAGCTATCTTATTTTTTGCAATTTGCTCAAACGGAACCATCGATATTTGTCTTTCAATAAGATAATCGATGAGAAAGAGAAGAAGATTTTTTTCTCTCAGTAATTTCGGCGCTATTACTGCAAAATAACTCTGTTCCAGATTATAAGCATAATACCTCGCACTCATTTTCACCCCCTGTGAATGAATGCTCTTATTTCTTTACCATCATACCAGATTTCACCAATAAAGAAAAGCCACCTTAATAATAACCGTTCATCCCATTAAAATTAGGTAGAGGTAAAGGTAAAGGAAAGGCGAGGTTGAAGTCAAGAGGAGGATTAGAACGGGTTTTGACAAAAAGGAGGAATTATTTTTTAATCTTTTCCCGCCCTCAACCTCTTTTACCTATACCTCTACCTGTACCGCTACCTTTCTTTTTACCGCTCTGGTTGTTTCTTCAGCCATCGGTTGAAAATCCACATGCTGAATGCCGAAGCAAAGCCAATACCCATTAGTACAAGCCATCCTGCGGCATTCCAGGCCGGATCGGGCTCTAGTAAACCATTCTCAAGCTTGACCGCATTGTGACACATGATCTCATTAAATATTAGTGCCCCAAATGGCCCGCTTATGAGTGAACCAATTGCTACCGGTAAATTAGCATACCCAAGGAATAATCCCTCCTGCCCCTTCGGGGCTAAGGCTCCTATATATTCATACGTGCGTGGTGAAGTAAATAATTCACCAAATGCTATTAACGCTACAGTAAGTGCCGCAAATAATGATGCAATCGGAATCCATTCACCAATAGCAAGTGTTCTTATCCCGCTTGTAAATATGGGAATAAGATTCACTACCATTGATAATCCTATGATCACTGTTCCTACAATAATTGATTTTATCGGCTTCATCTTTCCAAAATATTTTGTTATGACAAGCTGAAATATTACAATCGTAGCAGGATTTGCCATAGTAATAATATCTACCGGGGGATCTAAATCAACAACTCGCTTCAAATAAAGCGGAATGACATTGTAAACCTGGTTATAAATAAACCAGAAACCCGATGAAACTATCAAGAAAAATGAAAAACGCTTGTTGCCCAGTACAAGTATCATGTTTGTCAGTATTTTCCATATTGACTTCTTTTCTTTTTTCTTTGCCTCTCCCATTTCAATTTCAGGATCTCGATAAAGAAATAATACCGTTAAAAATGCTATTACAGAAAAAATAAATGAAACAGCAAAAATAGCGCTCAAGTTGAATTGCTTGCGGGAAAAATAACCAACCCCTCTTCCGCATAAAGAACCTATATTAATCACCATATAAAATATTGCAAAACCTAAAGTGGCACGTTTGATAGCACCTGCTGTTTTCTGCACGGTACCGGAAATGCATGGCTTCACAACAGAACCACCTAAACCAATCAGAATAATTCCAATGGCAACAAAAAAAGTGACATTCCAGCCTGCTGTTATCTCCGGTTCTATAACTGTGCTCAAAACTGCTCCACCTATCCAGACAGGATACCCCATAAATAAATACCCGAATGCCAATAAGATAAACGCCACCAGTAATGAACGTCGAAAACCTACCTGGTCAGCTATCGTTCCCGATAACACAGGTAAAAAATATACAAGGAACCATAAAACACTGTTAAGCGTGCTTGGCCAATATTCACCTAAACCTAATTGCCCCAGGTATACCACTACAAAACTTGCCATGGCATAATAAGCTCCCCGCTCAAAAAGCTCCGTAAGATTTGCAGTCCAAAAACTCCGCGGAAATGGCGTCTGTGATTTTTCTTCTTCTTTATTCTTCGATAATTTAGTATCCCTGTCATTTTGTGCCATTTTTGTATCCTCCTGATAGACGCTTAGCACAATTTTTGAGACAACATCTTTGATCTAAATGATAATTTTCCATTTTTTACTTTGTGCCTCTGTGCCAGCTAAAAATATTTGAAAGTTCAAATATCTCTGGTTCGTATTTTTGCAGTATTACTTTATACCTTAGATTAAAAATACTGTCAACTGCATTATTTTATGAAAAAAAATATAAATGATGCACGCTTTTTCTCTGTTTTTCTCTGTTATACCTATGGTATTAAATCTTAAAAAACATTTACGATTTAGCTTAAACGATATTAGCATCAATGTTTTCGGAGTTCAAGGTTAAACGAAGCGGCGTTCTTTTTAGCCTTGAACTTTGAACCTTGAACCGCTTTCAGCGAATCCTGTTCGCTGAAAGCTCTGCGCTCTCTGTGGTTTTTTAATAATTGCCACTTGACAAAAGAGGGTGTTTTATTCTTAAATAGAGTATACAGCATTTTTAGCTGTTATAAAAATATAACGTTTTTTACCAGAAAAGGAGGTTTAAATGAAAATAAGAAGTGTCTTAATTCTGCTGCTTATCACCGTTTTTCTATCAACACTTGTGATGCTGACAGAGGCTAAGAAAGCTACACAAATGGGCAGGCATCCTTTTGTGAAAGTGAAAAGGGGCTCTTCGGCAGAATTCGTTATGCAGAAATTGATTGACAAATATGCCGCAGATATTCAGAAAGGATTTGAATTGGCTGGAAATCCAGAACTTTACGAACCTTTCATGGAACAACTCAAACAAGGAGCTTATCAAGATAAGCTTATAGAACCAGGTGAAAAATTTACATGGATGCTTTTCCGTTCAGGCGGAAAAGTCAAAGTGGTTACTGACTTGGAATGGGCAGGCAAGAAACCACTCGATGTGTGGACATTTACTGTTAAAAAGGACGGGATGAATTATGAAATTATCATTGCTAAAAGATGCATAAACATTGCCCTTTACAAAGCGAAAGATGCACCTCCAGAAATACCTGAACCAATCTGTGATTTGAAAATTACACCCTCTACTGCAAATGTTAATGAAGCAGTCACCGCCGATATGAGCGGTTCACAATACGCAAAAACAATGCAAGTTACTGTTTATGACAGCGAAGGTAATCAATTAGCATCCCAGGCATTAACACCAGATAATCCAAAATGGGAAACCAAGTTCGATAAACCGGGCGATTATGTCTTTAAAGCAAAAGTTGCTAATGAACGCGGAGAAGTCACCGGTCCCGCTTGCGAAGCTAAAATTCATATTAACTTCCCGCCGGATTGCAAAATGCAAACTTCATGCACAGAATGCAAAGATATGGTCGGCAAACCTATCACATTCGACGCTTCAGGTTCTTCCGACCCAGATGGTCAACTTGTGAAAGCAACCTTTGAAATTACCGATGATAAAACAGGTACTGTCGTCGATACTTACACGGACAGCGAAAAACCTTTCGTGTGGGAAAAAACATTCGATAAACCGGGTAATTACACTATCACCTGCACCGTCTACGATGATATGGGTGCTTCCGCCGGTGGCGTTGAACCATGCAAAATCTCAATCCTGGTTACACAAAGAAAATTGTTTGGCCTGGCAGAAATAGGACCCATGATCTGCAAAGGAACCTATACAATGTTCGGTTTCGTCAGAGCAGGCGTCTTGTACAAAATTAAACCAGATGT
>MFGW01000127.1:20940-33488 GCA_001780385.1 Candidatus Fischerbacteria bacterium RBG_13_37_8
TGCAATGCAATTGTGACCGGACATGCCGGCAAAGCATTCTTTGGCGGCGGTCTTGGCTACAGTAGCAAAGACCAGGAAACACGCAAAGGCGGCCTTGACCTCGTTGGTCAGGCAGGCGTCGATCTCTTCAAAAAAGATCCTATTAAATCAGGTTCGATATTTGCTGAAATCCGTGTCCCCATTGCTACCTCAGATCGTCCATTCGATGAATATCACAAGATTCTATTCGGTCTCCGCCTCATCTTCTAACAGTACCAATCATGAATTATCCAAGGGCCAGGAAAAGAATTTCCTGGCCCTTTTTTATTGCTGCGGACAGGTGTTCACAAGTTCACAGCTATTATCGAATAGTGCATTTTGTATACTTTTATGCATAGTTATTCACTGTTTGAACAAGTCGGAATCCAAAAAGAAGAAACCACGAAGGACACGACGAAAAGACTCCTGTACGAAGTGTGAATTATTCTGACAATTGCTATCCGCTAATATTGGTTACTATTCATATACATTCGCAAATACCTGTGAACTTGTGAACACCTGTCCGCCTTTTTAATAAAGCGATACAGGTACCACTTCGGGAGAATCAATAATAATATCATCAATAAATTTGGTGGTTTTATATTCCGGGGTACAAGTCATAATTACAGAATTAGCACGGTAGCCGCCTCCGAAGAAACGTATGCCTTTTAGCAATGAACCGCTGGTGACACCAGTAGCGGCAAACACAATATTTTTTCCAGGGGCAAGATCTTCGACATTGTACACTTTATCAAAGCCACCTTCGATACCCATTTTTTTTATACGTTCCTCATCACCATCCTTGAAAGGATAAAGTTTTGCCTGCATATCACCATTAAGACATTTCATCGCTGCCGCAGTGAGCACACCTTCTGGTGCACCGCCTATGCCCATAACAGCATGAACACCGGTACCTCTCATAGCAGCAGCTATGCCAGCACTCAAATCACCATCGGAAATAAGTTTGATACGGGCACCTGCCTGTCGAATCTGACGAATTAAATCAATATGCCTATCGCGATTAAGCACAATAATTACCAGGTCTTCTATATCGCGATTCAATCCTCGTGCAATATTTTTTAAATTTTCTTCGACAGGCGCATTAATATCGATTCTACCTTTATTGGATGGTCCGACAATTATTTTATCCATATAAATATCTGGTGCATTAAGGAGACCACCTCTTTCGGCTGCTGCAAGGACGGAGATAGCATTTTCAGTACCGGTTGCACATAGGTTTGTTCCTTCAAGAGGATCTACGGCAATATCAACCTGTGGGTAAGTGGAGCGTTTATCATCCATTTTTCCTACTTCTTCATTGATGTAGAGCATTGGTGCTTCATCACGTTCTCCTTCACCAATTACAATAATACCAGCCAGTTCAATTTTATTTAATTCTTCTCTCATCGCTTCGACTGCTTCATGATCAGAGAAACGACGATCACCCTGTCCCATAGTTTTAGCTGCGGCAACTGCCGCAACTTCAACTACGCGAAGGAAATCTACTGATAATTCATCAATAAGATTCATAATACCTCCTATAAACAGTGGTCAGTGATCAAAGGTCAGCGACCAGGAATCAGTAGTTTGAATAAGTGTAGGAGCGAACCCTTCTGCTCGTTCCTCTATCTCTATCAGATTATACCTGTTTGAAAGAAGCAAATCAATTTTCTCTGGTAAATAATGTGCGAATCATGATATAAACAGAAATATCCGCTACTCTCCTGAATTTCTCTGATGTTATTACTGGAGCATGCGGATGATTGTATTGCCGATATCTTCAGTGACCGCATTGCAGGTAGTCGAATCTTCCAGCATAAGACTTAATGAATGGTGCACATCATGTTTTCTCGGTATAATTCGAATTTCCTTTCCATAATATTCCAGGTCAAGCACTTTTGCTTCCTTAATAAAATGAATCCAATCATGATACCCGGCGTACTGCAGGTGTGATGCATCAAGAATCCAAAGGTTATTTCTGTCATTGATCCCACGCTGTCGCGTAAGATTAAAGGCTTGCATAATGGTTTCGCCGAGGTCAGAGGAAGGAGTGCCAGGGATAAGTTTAATCAATCTTGTATCTTCATTCTTGTAGAGGATATAAAAAGCTTCTTTTTTTGCATATAAAGAGAATCTTTTCATCATCCCGAATTTCAGTAGTGCCTGACCGATTTCTTCATTATGAAAAGGACATGAGACCGGACCATCCGCATGAGGTATCATGAAACTACGTCCATCAGTTGTGTAGTTTACGGGCAGGATATTCACATTTTCAGCTATGTACGCAACTCTCACTAGACGCGTAGTTTCCGGCAATGTTTCCAGTGGCTGTTCCTGTGAACCTAAATCTTTAGGCAGGTTGTGCACTGATGCATGTTTAATCGTTCTTATCTCCCCTTTTGTCATTAATAGAGTTTGAATTATCACATCACCGATATCTGCTGCTGAAGTAGTAAGCGGAATAGTTTTCAGTGGAACTGATTCATTAAATTGTGTAAAGATAGAAATGGTATCATCATTAAAAGCTACCGTAAGGAATCTTTGTTCACTTATTCGCTGAAGTAGCTTACCTAATTCTTGAGATTCGGGAGAACATTGAGTCATTTGATCTTTAATGAAGTTATAATATCCCGGGCGCGAAATACCTAAAGAGCTAATGGTTATGATGTTGTTACAATAATCAAGATGCATAGCAACTGTATCCAGGGTAAACTCTTTCCAGTTTGTATACCCTGAAGAAGTAATGAGTTCGTCAACTTTTTTAAATTGTTCCTCTTTCGCTTCAACAGAATCATTCCTCATTTTAAAAATGCCTGATGTTACGGGATGGCTATTTGGAGTTTCAATTGGATAGAAAGAGGACGCATTAAGGACAATGAGAGCAGTTTCTCCCAATGCGTTCGTGGGACTATTCCTGTCAAGACGGAAAGCAGGTTCTGAAAGAATCCAACCTGAGGAGCTTTTATGGAGAGTTGTTAAAAAAATAGCATCTTTCTTTAAAATGAACAGAGCCCGTTTGCTAAGAGGAACTTCAGCTACTTGCGAAATAACGACATCAATATCGTGCTGTTTTTCGATTTGTTGGTTTGTAAGAATGGAGGCAAGGGTAGAGGCAATTGTTTCAGCATCAAACAGGCAGGTGACAGATTGATCATGGGAAGGCATAAAATGTACCCGTCGTTTATGCTGTGATTGTTGCAACAACGATATAAAAATTATCTTGCTGTCGTAAAAAATTATTTCGAAAATGCGTGCATCTTTTGCAAATTTTGACATGCTTTTAAAACCTTCGCCTCGCAATGCATCCAGCGCAAGGGTATTAAGGTCATCACGATCAAAAACACCCGGTTGACATTCATTAAGTGCCGATATTATGCCTTTTACCGTAGCATCGGGTGCTATGCTGCTTTCGAGTATATGAAAGCTCGATTTCTCTTTTCTCCATAAAATAAATGGTGCCTCTTTTTTAATAAACACATGCACACATTTCATCCGCAGCAGGTAAAGAATGGAAGAACCTACCTTCTCTGATTCGCGTGAACAGCGGATAATTTCATTACGGAGCTGAATGTACCCATGGCCTTTTTTTAATTTATGAGGAAGAACTGCTATTTCATTTTCATCAAGAGTTACATGAAAATATGCTGCATTTTTTTCAAACGAGCGCCAGGTTTCGAATCCGAGTGCTTTCAGCAAAGCATTTTTTTGTAGCAATTCCTGCTCCGGATTTAATGCTTCACTACTTTCGGTCTGCTGTTCAAGTACTTTCAAAATACTATTACCTATGATTAAAGCAGTGCTGTCACCAGCAAGCTTGAACACAGGTTCAGCAGGCTGAAATTCTCCTTTAGATGAAACATTACTGCTCAGGATGTATATTCCTTCATCTCGAACATAAACAAAACACATTTTTTGCATATAGATACCCCTGAAAGCCTTATGATTGTACTTCAGTTATTGAAAAGTTTCAAGTCTTAATAAATTAAGGTTAAGGTTGAGGTTAAGATAAGCTTGAGGTAGAAGTCAAGGAGAGGTCTAAGATGAGTATGAGAAAAAGACCCTGCTTATCTTAATCTCGACATTAACCTCTCATCAACCTCAACTCCTGCTTAACTTTGACCTCAAGCTTATCTTAACCTCTTCTCTTTCTCTTGATTGCAATCTTATGTAATCTTCTTTAGAATAAGGATTATGACAAGAAATGATACTTCCTTTGATCAGATGAGCAGGACGCTTAGACGTGATATAAAGGAACTGTATAATTTTTATCTTGATGAAGAACGCCGGCGCAAGCTGGACAGCATGAAGCGTATGAGGCGGTGGTTTTATATTATATGGTGGACCATCAAAAGTCTTATTCAAAAATTATCACCAGCGAGACGTATTGTACTTGTGATCTCACTTATTTGTTTTATTTTGGGCAATACAAGGTTGCACTATGGAAACACGGTATTTGCCTTAGATCTTCAGCCATTGGCATTCATGTTAGTTTTTCTTGTACTGATGCTTGAACTCAAGGACAAACTGTTATTTCGGGAGGAACTGGAGGCAGGCAGAGCAGTACAACTTTCTTTAATGCCAAAGCAGGGACCCAGTATTCCCGGTTGGGAAATATGGCTCTTTACTCGACCGGCAAATGACGTTGGCGGGGACCTTGTAGATTATCTTAAGATAATAGAAAATCAGTGGGCAATCATACTTGGTGATGTATCAGGAAAAGGTCTCGCTGCAGCCTTGCTTATGGCAAAACTTCAAGCAACGGTACGTGCTCTCGCATCAGATAAAAAATCACTAATCGAACTTGGCAGACAATTAAATCATATACTCTGCAGGGATGGTATCACAGCTCGTTTTGCAACAATGTTGTACATGGAAGTGAACGCTCGTTCCGGAAAAGTGCGTATCCTCAATGCAGGACATATTCCACCAGTGATTATTGATCAGAAACAAGTTACATATTTGACGCCTGTTGCAATGCCTCTCGGAGCATTTCCTGATGCGAAATTTAAAGAACAAATCCTGGAATTACCACCAGATGCACTGCTCGTTTGCTGGTCTGACGGACTTACCGATGCCTGTAATACAGCAGGAGAATTTTTCGGCGAAGAACGTCTCAAGGCACTCTTTTCTAAATTGCAAGGCTTAACGGCAGAGCAAGTAGGCATGCTCCTTCGAAAGGAAGTTGAACAATTCGTAGGCGAAGCCCGTGCACATGATGATTTTTCTATTGTTATCCTAAAACGAAACTATTGATATTTCCATTTTTTATATATGCATGCATTAAAAATTTTGATTCTTGTCGCGTTTATCATAAGGCTGGCATTGCCGATTGCTTCATTTCTTGTATCCCCATCTTATGAGAATTTTTATATTCACATGGATTCTGATCAATATATTCAACTTGCGAAGCAAATTGTAAACAACGGCGATTTTTCCTTCCAAACTGAACCGGAATTATTCCGGACACCAGGGTACCCGGTATTAATAATTCCTGGTGTTCTCATTGGATATGTGGAGTGGATCACCATCATACTTCAAGCATTCCTTAGCTGTGCAACAATTTTTCTTATTTACAAAATCTCGCTGCAGCTTTTTAAAAATTCATCTGCAGCTTTTGCTGCTGCTCTCCTCTATGCTATAGAACCACTATCCGTTCTATATTGTTCCAGGATAATGTCTGAAACGCTCTTTTCTTTTCTCGTATGTCTGTTTATTTATTTAATTATTAGATATTTCAAAGATGGTTCCAAACTGCATTTATATCTTGCTTCCCTCCCTTTTATTGCAGCGATTTATACAAGACCAGTACTTTATTACTTTCAATATGTCCTTGCTGCTGTATTTCTCTTTTGGATTATTATTAATTGGCAGGACAGAAAAAAACATTTGCTGATATTCTGTTCATTCATAATAATCATCTTTCTTTTAACAAGCGTTTGGATAGTTCGCAATGGGATAATGACAGGTTACTGGAAATTCTCTTCTACTGTTGATATTACTCTCTACTTTTATAAAACTCCAGCAGTTCTTGCTGCAAAACAACATAGATCTCTGAACGAAGTTCAGGATGAACTAGTAAAACACTATCTCAGTCTCCCTCCATTGAAAACATGGACTGTCGTACAAAAATATCAATACATGAGAAACGAAGGCTTAAAAGTAATTATGAATAATCCATTCCTGTATTTAAAAACGCATGTGAAAGGATTTTTCAGAATATTGTTTGATCCCTCTATAAAGGATTATATGAATTTATTCCAATTCAAAGGTTTAGGTTCAGGCTATTTTGGTGCTCCGCTTGATATGCATTATTTCAGCAATATCATGAGTCACGCAAGAAAAGAACCAGCATCATTTTTGTGGTTTCTAATTCTTGGCATGCTATTAATTACACATTATCTATTCACTATAATATCAATTTCAAGCAGGAAATTTCAATGGGATCTGTCAATCGTGCTTATCTTTATTCTTTTGGCATACCTGATTTTTCTTTCCGCAGGTGAATTAGGAATTGCACGTTACCGGCACCCTGTTATGCCTTTTCTTAGCATCATCGCCGCTTTTAGCATTCAAAGATTCATGCATTATTTTTCTCGGCGAAAAAATCTGACAAATGAATAAAATAAAACAATTACTGCTCATTGCTTTCATAATCAGACTTATACTGCCTATCATCGCATTTCTTGCATCTCCTGTTTATGAAAATTTCTATATTCATTATGACTCTGAACACTATATCAGCCTTGCAAAAGAAATAGCTCAAAACGGGCGATTTTACTTTGCCAATCAATATCAGCTCTACAGAACCCCCGGTTATCCACTATTTCTCGTTCCCGCTGTACTATCAGGAAATGTGGAATGGACAACTATATTTTTACAGATTATCTTAAGTTGCGGAATCATTTACCTCGTTTATAATGTATCACTCCTGCTCTTTAAAAATACCTCCGCCGCCTATTTCAGCGCTCTCCTCTATACCTTTGAACCACTATCCATTTTATACTGTTCCAGAATAATGTCGGAAACTTTATTTACTTTTTTGACCTATTTATTTTTATACCTCTTGCTCTGCTATTTTGAATATAATCTAAATATCTATCTCTATTTAAGTTCAATAGTGCTCGTTTTTGCAATATATGTAAGAACAGTACTTTATTATTTTCCCGTTATACTTATAATAACAGCTATTATTTATATAATATTCAAATGGAATCAAAGAAAAAAATATTTGCTCGCTTTTAGTTCGTTTTTCGGTATAATAATTATTTTAGTGGGAGCATGGCATGTGCGAAATGGTCTATTGACCGGTTATTGGGGATTTTCTATTATAAGTGATGTTACAATATATCTCTTCCACGGCTCTTCTGTTATTGCAGAAAAACAAAATATTTATCTCCTTGATGCTCAAAAACAATTGATGGAATATAACTCAAATCTCAAATCGAAAGAAAAATTAACACTAGCAGAAAATTATAAACGCTTGCGACAAGAAGGAATCAGAATAATCTTAAACAATCCATTGCTTTTCCTTAAAGCCTATACAAAAGGATTATTCCAGCTTATGTTTGACGCTGGAACAGCCGATTACCTGCATCTGTTTCATTATAATGCAAAATATCTTGCTCAAGTTTTCATTAAGATAAATCAAAATTATTTCAACAGCATAATGGTTTTGGCCAGAAGTTCATTGCGATTATTTATGCTTTATTCGCTACTTATGCTTATTTTATTGCTTTACATAGTGCTTGCTGGTCGTGCTCTGTTTACAAGAAAAATATACTGGAAAAGGGAAACTGCCGTGTTTTTCATCATGTTACTGTATGTTTTCCTGGTTTCTGGTGGGGTATTAGGTAATGCACGCTACCGGCACCCTATTATGCCAGGTTTAAGCATTCTTGCCGGTTATAGTCTTCATAACATATTACTTAAACTGCATAAACCAGCTAAATAATAAAGAGAAAAAAATGAAAGCACTCATCATTGAAAAACCTGCAAGCATAACAACAGCTCCTCTAAAAATGATTGAGCGTGAAATACCTAAACCATCAGCCAACCAGGTATTGCTAAAAATAAGCAAATGCGGCATTTGTCATACTGACCTTCATGTAGTAGAAGGTGATTTACCACCGGTAAAATACCCGGTAATTCCGGGACATCAAATTGTTGGACAAGTCTTAGAAATCGGAGATGCAGTACACAATCTCAAAAAAAGCGATAGGGCGGGTGTCGCGTGGCTGCACCGCTCATGCGGAACATGCCGGTACTGCTTAAAAAACATGGAAAATCTATGCGATGCTCCACTATTTACCGGTTATAGTGTCGATGGCGGTTTTGCTGAATATGCTATTGCTGATGCAGATTTTACTTACAAACTCCCCGATGGATTTTCAGACCTCGCAGCAGCCCCACTTCTGTGTGCTGGCATCATCGGATACCGTTCATTTAAACTCTGCCGCATAAAAGAAGGAGAAACACTTGGATTATACGGCTTCGGTGCCTCAGCCCACATCGTTCTTCAAATAGCAAATTATTACAATTGCAAGGTGTTCGTTTTCACGCGTTCAGAAAAACACCGGACATTGGCTATAGAACTTGGAGCCGCTTGGGCGGGATCCTCTGAAGAAAAACCTCCGGTAGAACTGGCCTCAGCAATTATTTTTGCACCCGTTGGTGCACTGTATATCAATGCCTTGAAAGCATTGCGCAAAGGAGGAACCGTGGCAAGCGCCGGTATTCACATGAGTCCAGTCCCTCAATTTCCCTATGAGTTGCTCTATCATGAACGGATTATGCTCAGCGTCGCCAATAGCACGCGCGAAGATGCTCGTGAATTGCTCCATCATGCCGTCCTAATCCCAATTAAAACCACCGTCGAAGTGTTTCCCCTCTCAGAGGCAAATAATGCACTCCAACTCCTTAAACAAGGAAAAATAAATGGCGCCGCTGTACTGGAAATTGAATAAAAATAATTCCGTTCTGAAACCTATTCCATAGCACTCACGTCTACTTATATAATAAAATTCACTAAAGGAATACGTATGCATCATGACAATTTACCCGATAATAATGAGAAACATTTTTCGCGCAAGAAGGTCATCATACTTATTGTATTAGTCGCAACTCTTTTCTTGCTCTATACATTGAGCAAAGCAGAAGAAATTAAAACCTATTCAAAAACTGATATTTTTGATATTCCTCAAATTGATCAGGAAATTAAAATAGATGGAATAATGGATGAACCTGCATGGCAAAATGCACTGAAAATATCTTTTAATAATGAAATCTCACCCGGTGATAATACACCTGCCTCTATCGAAACCATTTTTTATATAATGTATGATAACCATAATATTTATGCTGGTTTTATCGCACAAGATCCTGAACCTGCAAAAATAAGAGCACACATCAGCGACCGCGATAAAGCATGGTTGGATGATATCGTGGGAATTTTCTTCGATACATTCAATGACGAAAACAGGGCATTTGGTTTTTTTGTCAATCCGCTCGGGATTCAAAATGATGAAATTCAAAGTGACGGCGGAAGAGTCGAAGATTTATCATGGGACGGTATCTGGGACTCTGCCGGCAAAATCACTGATGATGGATATGTCGTTGAGATAATGATACCTTTCCGCACTATTCAATTTCAACGCTCTGCCTCCAAACAAATCTGGGGATTCGCTCCAGTAAGAATTTATCCAAGAAATCAACGCTACCAAATGTCTTGCTTTAAACTTGACAGAAATAATGACTGCTTGCAATGCCAGTTTCCTAAAATCTCAGGATTTGAAGGTATCTCCCCGGGAAAAAATATTGAACTGAATCCTACCATTACAGGAATTCGCACTCGCACCTCGAATGCCTATGAAGATGAGCCAATTCCTGAAACAAACGGCAAAGCTGATATTGGTCTTACGGGTTACTATGGACTTACCACGAACCTTAGATTAAGTGGAACTATTAATCCAGATTTTTCACAAGTGGAAGCCGATGCTGCCCAATTAGATGTGAATAAACAATTTGCCCTTTTCTACCCTGAAAAACGTCCCTTCTTTCTCGAGGGCATGGATTTTTTCTCTACACCACAAAACATCGCCTATACAAGAACAATGGCTGATCCTGACTGGGGAATTAAACTTTCCGGAAAGGAAGGCAAAAATTCAGTGGGCTTGTTTTTTGTCAGTGATAACATTACCAATCTCCTCTTTCCTGGCTCACAAAGTTCAGATTCAGAAACCTTAGAACAACATAATACCGCCGCAGTTCTTCGGTTCAGACGTGATTTTGCTAATTCTTCCAATATCGGCATTATAGTTACTGATCGCGAATCTGCAAATTATCATAATCGCGTCGCAGGAATCGATGGTTTACTCCGCATTACCAAGTCTGACTCAATAACTTTCCAGTTCCTCGGTTCAAATACTGCCTACCCGCTGAATATCATCACCGATTATAACCAGAAAACAGGAAGTCTTACCGGGACTTCTTCCCGTATTTCATACGCACGAGAACAACGTACCTATTACCTGAATGCTTATTATGAAAACTTCAGCCCGGATTTCCGCGCTGACCTGGGATTTATCCCGCAAGTTGATTATCACAAATGGACTCTCATGGGTCGCTATTTTATCCGCGGAGAAAAAGATGATTTCTTCGCACTCATTGTATTCGGACCCGATTACCATGAAATAAGAGATTATTCCAGCAACCTGCTTGACCGCATCGCTGAAATAGAATTCGAAGCACAAGCCCCACTCCAATCTTACTTCTACTGGAATACTACCTACAGAGAAAAAGTTTATGACAACGTTTCTTTCAAAAATCAGTTCAGCCATTTTCTTTACTTCCAGATTAAACCATCCGGCATCATTTACTTCGAATTCGAAACTAATTTCGGCGACGATATCGATTACGATAATACAAGACCCGCAAAATTGTTTTATGTTGAACCAGAAGCAATTATTAACCTGGGCAAAAATATCTCCGCCTCCATCAGCTATGAATACCACCACCTAAAAGTAGAGGAAGGTGAATTGTTCCGCGCTCACCTTGCACAATTGAATTTGACATACCACTTTAACAGTAGGGCATTTTTCCGCGGTATCATTCAATATGCAGACATAAACCGGAATGCAGCTCTGTACTTCGATGAAGTAGACCCCGAAGAACAAACTCTCTTCGCACAACTCCTCTTCTCCTATAAACTAAATCCACGCACCGTCCTCTTCCTCGGATACACCGATAACCGCCTCGGATACCTCAATACCAACCTCGCTCAAACTGACCGCACCCTCTTCATCAAAATCGGCTACGCCTGGAATCTATAACAACCTCCCTCCCTTATATATTAAATTAACCCACACACAAATTTTGCTGAAAATTGGCGAGGGCGCTTTGAAACACCCTGCAGGTCATCTTTGCGGGAGGAGCTAATGTTATGCTCCGACCCCAAATATATTTGCAAAAATAGCCGAAAAACATTATTATGTCCAAATAAGGAGTTAAATATGAGAAGAAATACATTTATAATTTCCTTCATTTTTCTAATTTGTTTAGCAATTTTTGTGAATTCGCAGGAACTAACACAGCAGGAAAAACAATGGCTGTCAAAAGCAACACGCAATGATAAAAATGGCTGGATATATCTTCATATTGAAGGCAAGCCATTCGAACGGGGTTTTCAGCGCGGGTACCTAACCGCAAATGAAATTGAGGAAGTACTGAGCACATTAGGACATCTTGCTAAAAATGAAACAGGCAAAGATGTTGATTTTTTTGTGAAAGTATCCGCGGAATTATTCAAGAATAAAGTTTCAGAAGAATACGTAGAAGAGATGAAAGGAATGGTTGCAGGTGCAGTAAAAGCCGGCAAAAAGATTACCTATGATGACATGTTATTTATAAATGGTTTTATTGATGTGCTCTGGCACTGGTGGCCGCAGGTAAAAGATCAGCCGGAACATCCTAAACAGCCTGAACCTGGTTGCAGCGCTTTCATCGCAACCGGTGATGCCACAGCAGACGGTAAAATTGTAATGGCACATAATTCATGGTATCACTATGCCCTTCTGCAATACTGTAATATAATCATAGACATCGTCCCTGAAAAAGGTCATCGCATATTGATGCAATCATGGGGTCCTTCCATATACAGCGGTACTGATTTCTTTGTTACCGGCGCAGGTCTGGTCGGCACAGAAACCACTATTGGATTTTTCGTAGGTTTTAACAAGGAGGGAACACCTGTCTTCGAGCGCGCTCGCAAAGCTATGCAATACGCTAATACTATTGATGAATGGGCAAATATAATGATTAAAAATAATAACGGCGCTTATGCAAATTCATGGTTGATAGGCGACCTGAATACGAATGAAATTGCACGTCTTGAACTTGGGCTAAAACATCATTACCTTGAAAAAACAAAAAATGGTTATTTTACCGGTTCCAATATTCCGCATAGCATGGAAATATTGCGCGATGAGACAACCGGTGTATGGGATGATGTAAGGGATTTCCGTGTTTCACGCCAT
>MFGW01000127.1:33547-33703 GCA_001780385.1 Candidatus Fischerbacteria bacterium RBG_13_37_8
GAAAATGCTTGCGGATCACTATGATGTCTACCTGCAAAAAGAAGTACCAACCTGCCGAACAATATGCGGACATTGGGAATTGGATGACGGCATGGTACCGGGCACACTGAGCGCTTATTACCCCGGTGGCGCTATCGATGGAAAAGTGCTCGATGC
>MFGW01000127.1:33742-36221 GCA_001780385.1 Candidatus Fischerbacteria bacterium RBG_13_37_8
CACTGTTCACTGCCCACTATTTCAAGGAAGGAATTATTTTCTTCCCCCAATAGTTATAATACTCTATGAAACCTTAAAGGAGGTAACGCAATGGAAAAATTAACATTTTTTACTTTAATGACTCCCTTCATTATATTTGCACTTGCTACCGTTTCTTTTAGTGAAAAAAATCTGCCGGAACGAAAAGATGTCATCACTTCTAAAGGAAATCCGCTTACTCTTCTTGGACCAGAATTAAAAATCGGGGAAAAAGCTCCTGATTTTCAATTAATAAATAATGATTTACAACCAGTCACTCTTAAGAATTACGGAGATAAAATCAAGGTGATAAGTGCAGTGCCGTCTCTTGATACAAATGTATGCAGTATCGAGACACATAAGTTTAATGAACTTGCGGCAAAGATGGCAAGTAATGTAGTTATCATTACTGTTAGCATGGATTTACCTTTTGCGCAAAAGCGCTGGTGCGGTGCTAATGGAATTGATAAAGTGATAACTCTCTCGGATTACAAAGATCATATGTTTGGAACGCAATATGGCATCAGGATTAAGGAACTTGGTTTGCTTGCCCGTACTATTTTTATTCTTGATAAAGACAATATTATTCGTTACATACAGCAAGTTCCTGAAACTGGTCATGAACCTGACTATAATGATGTATTAAAAGCATTAGATACTTTGAAATAATTACTGTTTCATAAACTTCCTCACAAATATGGATCAAATGATTACTGAAAGATTCTTTAATGAAAATCTTTTCACATATACAACTTAGCGTATACTGAAAATCCATAATATTGCAGGATGTGGGGCAGGCTTCAAGGGCACTGTCCCCTGCCTGCAATTCAGTGGACAGTGGTCAGGGAACAGGGGACAGTACTTATTGCGTACTTTAAGATTCCCTGACCCGAACCAAGTTGGAATCCAAAAGCAACGGGAATGCATTCTTTGCCAAAAATGCACGAATCAAATTATGAAGAAACTATTCCCCAGTCCCTATTCCCTATTTTATGGTATAATTAAATGCGAGGAAGAAGTGGTTCTTCTGGTCAGTCCTGTATGATTTCAATAAAACAAACTCGCATGTCTTTCCTTACTGATTACTGTCCACTGTCCACTGATCACTTATTTAAAGGAGTATGTTTATGAAAAAAATCACGCTATTCAATATTATGTTCATCCTGTTTATTGCAGGATATAGTTTTGCCTCCCATAATTGCTCGGAACAATTATTTGTAGATTCTTCTTCGCAATATGCGAATTATGACACACAGGAACAGTATATTCTCTTGATCAATACCAGCAACATAGACTTTAAAGAATGGCAGGTCGCATTGAATGATGCCGGTATTAATGCACGCCATTGGTTTCCTCCGGAAGCTGCAATAATGGCAGTTCGACCGGAAGATGAATTTGTCTGGAACGATCAAATACCTGCAAAGCAATATTATGATTTATCCACGGAAGAATTATCGGAACTAAGCAACTCTTCTGAAATACTCAGAATAGCCGTTTATGCATTTACAGGGCTCATCGATGCACACCATGAACCAGCAGATGTACAACATGTTCATTCACTTTATCAGGATAAAAGCGATGCCCTTATTCCACCAGTAACGGAACCTATTCTTGGATATTGTTCTGCTACCGACTTAAAACGAAGCACCTCGGAATATCTGAATAAGTCAGTTTCTGTTAATGTAATTCTTGTAGAGAGCAATGGCGCCATTGATACACAGAGCGAGAATTGGAATGCCACAAGAGAAAATAGCGTGATTTCAGAAATCACGCAGGGAATGAATTTTCTTTCCTCTGCATATACCGGTGTGGAGATACTCAGGCCTTCATTCACCTATCATTATTACCTGGGAAGAACAAATGCAGTTGCTCAAACTTCTTACGAACCAATTAAGCGTTCTGCTGATCCTTCAAATGAACCTGGAAGTGGTGAAGGATTATGGACTAATGAAATTTACAACAAGCTGGGCTATTCCGCATACACCAATCGATGGATAAAAGGTCAGGAATTTAATGGAAATACCAGGATAAGCGATGGAACAAAATGGGCATTTACTATTTTTGTAGTCGACAGCTTGAATGATGCAAACGGAATGTTTGCTGACAGCTCTTTTGCCTATGCATGGGTAGGTGGTCCGCACCAGGTCATGACGTACGATAATGATGGCTGGGGAATATCGCAAATGGATGTAGTATGTCGGCATGAATCATCCCATAATTTTTATGTACGTGATGAATATGCATCATCTGGATGCTCCTGTACACAATTAGCAGGTTATGTAAATTATCAGAATCAGAATTGTGAGAATTCATGCCTTTATAACGGCAATTGCATCATGTCATCCGCAAATAAGCAGTTGGCTGGTGTAGTATGCAGTTACACGCGCGGACAAATAGGCTGGGGCGACAGTGACTTCGACAGTATCCCAGACCCGGTAGATATTGAGCCATTAACCACACT
>MFGW01000127.1:36365-41923 GCA_001780385.1 Candidatus Fischerbacteria bacterium RBG_13_37_8
CCAACCGGCCAGCAGTGAATGATTCCGGCACCGGAACACCAAATGGTGTGATAGAGGAAAATGAAACCGTTGGACTTATCGGTAACCTCCAGAATAACGGAGGCACTACGGCTACATCGGTTACCGGCGTGCTAAGTTCCAGTGACCCTATAACAATTAATACCGCCAATGCAACATATCCGAACATCGCTCCCAGCGGAAATCAAAATTGTACTTCCTGTTATTCTATTACCGTACCAGGCGCAAACCGAAAACTCACACACTGGGACATTAATGCTACCGAAGCGTCTAATTGTGCGGGATGTACTGCTTCAACATACAATTTCATTTATCATGTCGGCAATAGTTTTAATGATGTTCCACCAACGGTAATTTTTTATCCTTACATAGAGACAATTCTGCATTCGGGAGTAACGAGCGGCTGCGGTCCTGTCAATTATTGCCCATTAAATAATGTCGTGCGCGAGCAAATGGCAAAATTCATTTGTGCTTCGATGAACAAGGTTAATTCAGGGAGTTGTCCAACAGCGGGATGTGCCGGTGTTTTCAGTGATGTGCCAGGGAGTAATATTTTCTGTTCCTATATTGAAGGGTTGTACAGTGCCGGGATAGTTTCAGGATGTCAGGCTTCTCCATTATTGTATTGTCCTGCGAGCAATACCGGGCGGCAGGAAATGGCAAAATTTGTCTGTTCCGGAATGCAGACTTCTATGCCCGGATCGTGTGTGACTTCTGCATGTACCGGCATATTCACCGATGTACCGGGCAGTAATCCTTTCTGTCCCTATATCGAGGCATTATATAATGCCGGTGTAATTTCAGGATGCACTGCGAATGCATATTGTCCAAGTAGTCTCGTATCACGTGAGCAGATGTCAAAATTTCTTGTGAATGGTTTTAATTTTACCTTGTAGAAATTATGAGTAGCCGGAAAATTCATCGAGGTGAATATTTTGAGAATCGATGCCTGAAGTTTCAAGCATGTTTTCCATTGCTTTGACAAAGGCTGGAGGTCCCGCACAGTAATAATGCGGCAGATTGATGTCAGGGATATATTTTTGCATCATCGGTAAAACAATGTGTCCTGTTTCACCATTCCATGATTGTTCATTGTCATGCAGACGTGTCATGGTAGGCACGATTTTACAGGGCGCTGTATTGAAAGACAACAGTTCTTCCAGAAAGGCTGCTTCCTGCAGTCTCCTGTTCGCATAACTGATTGCAGGTAGAGTCGCTCAAAGAGAACACAGAGGCTCTTAATAAGATTTTTGAGAGAGCATTGTAGAACAAGCTAAGAGGTCTCATGCTATATTTTTATTTTCTCTTTTTTCTCTGCGTTCCTCTGTGCTCTCTGTGGTTTTTCCCTTTGGGTTCTGACTTGTTCGGGATAGGGAAATTTGAATAATTAATTTAAAACCTCTTGCAAAGGGGAGAAGAGTCGTGCTATAATATCTACTATGCTTATAGAGATTGTAGTGTACGGCGGGTTCGCTCCACCACTCTACGCTTCCCATCTTTGACGTACTCTAAACCCACCACCGCTTCACTACTCTCTCTGGTACGAGGAGGTACTTTATGCATACTAAACTACTTTGTTTCTCTCTCTTATTCTGCATGCTCTTTGTTAGCTCTCTCACTGCTCAACAAACTACTCTTGATAAACAAATCATACTGTTCACACCCACTCATCAACTCTATTCTCTTCACGCTACATCATATGCCTTCATGTCTGATGTAAAATCAAATGCCAAAACTAAAGAAAAAGAAAAGCAACTCTTCTCGTGGGAAGGTGATGTAAAAGCAAAACTTGGCGGGTATGTTCAAGTTGAGTACAAAGCTGAACAAGGTGCAGGAAAAAATGAAGGATTCAGAATACGGCGTGCCAGGATTGATTTTCGTCTTGATTTTTATGAAAAATTATCATCGCGACTATTGATTGAAACTGTTTATCCAGAAAACGAAGTAATAGATAATTCAAAGCAGACGGTAAAAACTGTATACAAATTAGCCTTGCTCGATGCAAATATTGATTACAAGCACAGCAAGGTGCTTCAGTTCAGATTTGGACAATACAGGGTTCCTTTCGGGATGGAAAATCTTGAATCCAGCGCTAACCTTGACACTATCAACAGAACGCAAGTCACCGAAAAACTTGTTCCTGCAAGGGATATTGGTTCACGTGGAAGAGATATTGGATTTACCGTGTTTGGTGATTTTGCAATTGTAAAAAGCAGTATGATTCATTATGATCTTGGAGTATTTAATGGTGCAGGTCTTAATACGAGTGATGATAATGAAAAGAAAGATTTTACCGGCAGGATTATTTTCATGCCCGTGAAAGGATTTTCAATTGGAGTTGCGCATTACCAGGGAAGATATGGAATTGAGGAGCGTGACCGGAACAGGACCGGGATGGAATTATTATTTCAAAAAGGCAAGGCGACATTTAAGGCTGAGTATGTAGCTGGCGAAGATGGAACTATCGATCGATACGGCTGGTATGCGCGAGGCAAATATCTTTTTATGCCAAAACTTGAAGCGGTTGTTCAATATGACAGCTTTGATCCAAACAAGGACAAATCAGGTGATAAGACCGATATAGCATTGGTCGGTTTAATCTGGTCGGTGCACAAATATGCCCGCGTACAATTCAATTATGAATGGAGAATCGAAGAAAGCAATTCAAAAGACAATAATGCCTTCATAGCACATTTCCAGGTAAAATTTTAAAAGGCACAGCTTGCATTATTTAGCTTATAAAGATAAAATAGCGGATTAAGAAAAAATTACCTTGTCTTAAAAATTAAGCAAGAATTGAAACAGGAGATTTATATGAATATCAACAAACTAATGATTTTATCTGTTGTTTTCATCCTGGCTATTTCAGTTGCGTGTAAAAAGGAGCAAGCCGATCAAGTCACGGTGATTCCGACCAAAGAGACAGCAACAGAAGCCATGGAAATGATCAAATCACTTAATCCCAATTGGGGACCCGTTGCTTTCGAATTCGACAAAATAGAACCTTCACCTATGCCTGATCTTTATCAAGCACGATTTTATGTTGACCAGCAGGGTAAAAAAATCCCCATCGTTATTTACCTTAAGACTGATGGGAAACATATTTTGTTAGGTCAAATATACGATGGGCAGGCAAAGAAAAATCTCACTGCAGATTTTGCCGGTGATGTGAAAGAGACGCCAGTGGATATCAGTAAGATTAATCTTAACAATGGTGCAATTAAAGGTGATCTGAATGCACCTGTCAAGATTATTGAGTATTCAGATTTTCAGTGTCCATTTTGTAAAAGAGCGATTCCGATAATTGATCAAATCATAAAAGATTATGGAAAAGATGTTGTCCTTATTTTCAAGAATTTACCTTTACCGATGCATAATTTAGCGACACCCATGGCAATAGCAGCGGAATGTGGAGCTGAGCAGAGAGCGGATGCATTCTGGAATTTCCATGATGCATTTTTCTCCGAATCATTTACCATTACAGAGGAAGCTGCCTTAAAAACCAGGGTAACTGAAATTGCGAAGGAAGCAAAATTAGATATTGCTAAATTTACTGATTGCTACACCAATAAAAAGACCGAAGCGCGTGTTCAGTCGCAATCAAATGAAGCTATGGCAGTAGGAGTCAACAGCACACCTACCTTTATCATAAATGGAGAAAAGGTATCGGGTGCGGTTCCTTACGAAAATTTCAAAGCAATTATTGATGCAAAATTAAAGTAACAGATGGGGGACAGGCATTTACACATTTACAAAAATGTAAACGCCTGTCCCTTACATGCTGATTGATAAAAAAAATACCATGCAAGATTCATTAATTCCTGTACGCATTATTATAGGAGTTACAGGTCACAGAGTATTAAAAAACATACCTTTGCTCCAGAAAAAAGTGCACGAAATTCTTGCTCAAATAAGGCAGGACAAGCTTCAATCAAGTAATGTTAAGATAGTATTCACTATTCTTTCGCCTGTTGCCGAAGGTGCAGATCGCCTCGTCGCGCGAGAAATCCTGAAAGAAAAAGACTCACAGCTTGAAGTGGTTCTTCCCTTGGCAGAAGATGACTACATGAACGATTTTGAGACTCTTGAATCAAAGAACGAATTCCAGGAATTTCTTGCTCTCTCAAAAAACATAAAACAGCTCCCCCCCGCAAACAGTCGCAACGAAGCATATGAACAGGTGGGGCATTATGTTGTGGATAATTGCGATGTGCTTATAGCATTATGGAACGGCAAACCCGCTGCAGGAACTGCAGAAATTGTCCAATATGCACGCGAAAAGAAACGTTCGCTTTTCTGGATACACACCGAAGAAGCAATCATCAGCTTTGAAGACAACGAAGCAGTGACTGATGAAGAATGATTTATTTACAATTTGTATTAATAAAAAATGCTGTTTTTCTGGCGCAAGTTAAATTATTACAGCATTTTCGTGTAAATTGTGGAAACAATATATGCGAGGAAATAATGAGTGAGAAATTTGAATTTGGTGCTTATATTAATCCAATTGAAAGAGAGATGCAGGAGTATTTAGATAAGGGAGGGACTGAAGCAGGTTTATTTATATTGGAATATGCATTAAAAATATCAGAGCATTTGAAACAGGAAAAAGATATCAATTTTATTGAATCCATTCGGGAGATTGTGCGCCGGGAGGTAGAAGTAACCAAAAAAGAATTAGCATCCCTCAATGAGATTGCTTTGAAGATAGGAGAAGAATCATACCAGGATCAATATGCACTCATGGAAGTTGTTCAGGCTGCTGCCGTTGCAAGCGCTGATCTTTTATTAAGAAGCGAGTGTTCCGTGATTTTGGCAATGGCTGCCAAAGAATATCATCAATATGAACGTGCACATTTTGCCTACACTGATGCAATAGAGGGACTTCAAATTACCTCGCGTTTTTTCAAGGTGGATCACGATGAATATATCCGCATGGAGATTCAATTAAAAGATGGATGGGATGAAGTAAAAGAACAAGTGAAGGGAAGTCCTGATATTTTTGATCTGGTTACTCCAGACCCTGCCAGGGAATGGGCAAACCTGCTCATATGGAATACAGATGCAGGCTCTAACCAGGGAATTCTCGCACAAATAGATGCCTTGCAGAGATTAGCAATCCGGTTTAAGCATTGGCACGATAAACAACCTGAATCGCTTGCTGCCCACATCAACAATCTTTTCGCTTACATTGATAACTATGGGAAAGAGGTGGATGATTGGATGGCTCTGCGATGTAAAATTGCCATTGGTGATGCGCTCTTAGAAGTCGATCTATGGGAAAATGCTATGAATGTTTATAAAAAAGCTATTGCGGATGCAAGAGCTCCTGGCGTTGAAGCAATTGCATTTCATGCAATAATCCAGTCTGCCTACTGTGATTTTATTACATTTTCCTACAATCGATGTTTAGACAAAATAGCAGAACTTGACTGGAACAAGTGGCAATCCCTGGCACAATTAATTGTTACGGTAGCTGCTGATTTTACTAGACTTATGGCTGTTAATCATGTATGTCGTGAAGAATCAGGTCATTCAAC
>MFGW01000128.1:0-700 GCA_001780385.1 Candidatus Fischerbacteria bacterium RBG_13_37_8
ACTATGGCTTTTGCTAAGGAAGGATAAGCCTGATGATTTTTTGAAACATCCAATAAAATTCCATCCGCATCATCTCCAGGAATATTTCCCTCGAAATCTACGCGAGCTGCATAAATATCCTTTTCAGGCCAATGTCTATAATCTGTCCACGATACAAGATAATAATGTTCACTTACTGAAACACAGGAACTAAATTGGTTCAAAAAAGATGCATTAATCATGAAAGGTTCTTTTATTTTATTTCCTGCCGGATCTACTAAAGCTCCCAAGATATCACAACCTGTCACCCCAGGTTCATCAAAACAATTATACCAGCTAATAAGATATTGACTGCCATTGAATGCTACTGCAGGCTCTAATGATTCCGGAAGCCCCGAAAATATTAGGAGTATATCTGAAAGCTCTCCCGTATCAAAATCAAGAAATCTTCCATATATATTAGATTGAGGATCTACTCCTGAGAGTTGCCATACAATCAAAAACCTGTTGCCATCAAAATCGATTGCCTGAAAACCTCCTTGTCCTAGATAAATTCCTTCTGGATCCTCTACTGTCCCATCTAATAGAACTCTCGCTGCATATATATTGTTGGGATTCTCTCTCCATGTCACCAAAAATTTCTCTTCAGCTCCTTTTTCTCCATAAGAAACAGACGGCATTGGCGATTCATGCCAAGTATCCTTCGCAATATTTATCACTG
>MFGW01000128.1:735-7828 GCA_001780385.1 Candidatus Fischerbacteria bacterium RBG_13_37_8
TGAATATGTGATATCCCAGAAGTGTTTGGATATACATAAAACCATGTCACTAAACATATTCCTTGTTTTGTGCATGCTACATCCGGATCATACTCCCATGAATATCTGCCAATTTGATCATTGTATCCCCTATCATAAATCAAAAATCCTTCTTCGTCGCTTACCTGCCCGGTTTTTGATACAAAATTTCCATAAATCCCACTCCTAAGATTTGCGTAATCTCTTATTTCTGACCATGCTACTAAATAATTTTCCCCGTTGAAATCTACTTTTGGATATCTTTTCCACTTGAATGTAACATTAATCTTAATTCCATATTTCGTCAAACTCTGCCCTGACTCATCAATTATTGATCCCCAAATTTTCCAATTCCAGTTGACATCCCCTAGGGGAGCATTAGGATATACTGGCCTTTTATCCCACCATACTACAAGATGATTATTCACATTATCCGATGCCGAACCCGGAAATACCTGATCTGAATATGCACCCGAATCAAAATTCGAATTATCAATTAGATTCTCCTGACATGATGCATATGTTGGTGAGGGCTGTAAAAGAATTGGATTTGTGAATTCCGCAGTAAGTAATTGTCCACCAGAAACATTGAAAGTGACCTCCTGCGATGACTCAACAAATGCATGCACCTGCGGTTCAAAGAAAGGTCGTATGAATTCTAACTCCTCCGGTGGTAAATTTTCAAACTTGTACCTTCCATCATCCGGCATTTCAGCACCTCCAATTATCGGAAATGCAAATACCAAAATTAATAGAAGGAAGGAAGGAAGGAAGGAAGGAAGGAAAAGACTTCGTGCTTTTGACATTATAGCACCTCCTACTTTTTATTTGTCTCTTGCTCTTCTTTACTTTTCATCGTTATTTCCATTAGTAAATAACTTTTGCTATTTCTATATCTTTGATCTTGCTATTTAAACATAATACAAAAAATTATCTTTGTCAAGGGATGGATTTTAAGAATAAAGTCTGCAAGGCAATTCAATTTGATCAATTGCGTCGCCTTGCGACGCTATGTTCGAAATAGGTGACTGTTTCTTTTTTCTATGATAAAATTAAATATGGACAAATTAAGAATGGGCGAACACAAGGTTCACCCCTACATGAATCCTTAACGAACTATAAAAAGCATAAAAGTTCGGGATTGTCACGCTTTGCTTCGCAAAGCTCACTATGACGAAGCATCGCTTAAATTTGGAAGGTAATTATGAAAAAAGCGTTATTATGCTTTATGATTATTGGTATTGCGGTATTGCTCCTTGCACAAACTAAAGAACAAAATAAAATCCTCGATAGAAAGGTTACATGCCCGTTGTGCGGCTTTTCCTTTAAAGCACACATCGTTATGAATCCTGATACGCGCGGTGGTGAAGATACAGATTTTCTGATACGTTCCGTGGGATCTAATCCTATCGCCAACACGGTCTGGACTTGTCCAAAATGCTACTATTCCGCTTTGCCACAGGATTTCCAGAAAAAGCTTCCGGAAACTGTTAAGAAAGAATTATTTAAGACTAAAGATTTCGGGAAAGACCTTTCTACTATCGCACAGGATGATATTCCTGCATGGCTTAAATATGAAAATGCTATTATTTTTTATGAGACACTTGGACAAGAAACTCAATTTATTGCTGGACTACATCTGAAAGCTGCCTGGGCATGCCGGTTAGATGCGATAGAATATACTCCTGAAATGGATAAACTGGGTCAGGAATACTGGGATAAAGTCATAAAATTCCAGGAAACTACTTTTCAACAATATTTTCATGATATGGCTGAACTTATCTCTCAACAAATGGAAAATCATCTCGATTCATCAAAAAAATCTGCTGTCCTGGAATTAGTCTATGCTGACTACCGGCGTAAAAGCGGTGACTATCTTGCAGCACTGCAAATTCTGCAAAATATGAAAAAACAACCGGCAACCTACAATACTTTTAAATCTCAAATTGATAACGATATTTTACTATGTGAGAAAGAAAAAACACACCAGCAAGAAGCACTCACGTTGTTTGAAAAGGAATTGCAGCAAGATAAGATAACAAAGGATTATAAAATCCGGTTTACGTACCTGGCAGGTGAATTATCAAGGCGATTAGGAAAAAAGAAACAAGCACAGGACTGGTATCAAAAAGCGCTTGAATTAATACCAGAGGATCAGACTTTCAGACTGCTTGTAGAACAACAGTTAAAATTTGTTCGCCAATAGCGGACATAGCATTTAGAACAAACATGTTGTCTCGAAATTTTTAATAATCGCATAATCTGATCACTGTTCACTGTTGGAGATTTATATGAAAGAACAATTACTCGAAAAGACCGTATTACTTGAATTGCTAGCCTACCAGGCGAAAGCAGTGGTAAGCAGAACATTAATTAAAAAAGATACTGGAACGGTGACTCTTTTTTCATTTGATGAAGGAGAGCAATTAAGTGAGCACACTGCACCGTTTGATGCGCTTGTTTATGTACTGGAAGGAAAAGTGAATATTATTATTTCAGGAATTGAGCACCTGCTTTCTGGCGGCGAAGCTATTATTATGCCAGCCAATAAACCGCATGCATTGAAAGCCGTTACCCCAATGAAAATGCTCCTTATAATGATAAAATAATCTCATCAACCTCTACCTTTTCCTTAACCTTTTTCTTTTATGGTATTGATTTAATTAAATACATTTGGTATAGTTAAATAAGTATTACATAATCTGGCAATATAAATTGCCGGCTGTACAGAATAGTTCTGTACTATGTTCCGGCAATAAAAAATAATTAAGAAGCAATAAACTATGGAGGGTACTATGAGACCAAAAATTACTGTTATAGGCGCTGGCCACGTAGGTGAAACAACTGCACATCTTTTAGCACTAAAGAATCTTGGTGATATAGTGATAACTGATATTATCGAAGATATGCCGAAAGGAAAAGCATTGGATATGTTAGAAGCAGGACCTGTTTCCGGTTACGATAGTTTTATACAGGGCACGAATACATACGAAGATATCAAAGGATCGCATATTGTAATTTTAACTGCTGGAGTACCGCGCAAACCCGGCATGAGCCGTGATGACCTGCTCAATGTAAATCTTGCAATAGTGAAAGATGTCGCGATAAATTTGAAGAAATATGCTCCTGATGCAATGCTAATCGTAATAACAAATCCTTTGGATGCCATGACATATGCCGCATGGAAACTAACCGGTTTACCAAAGAATAAAGTATTTGGTATGGCTGGCGTATTGGATGTTGCCCGTTACAGAGCATTCATTTCAATGGAATTGAAAGTTTCCATTGAGAATACCAGTGCAATTATCCTGGGAGGGCACGGGGATGACATGGTTCCACTGGCACGTTACACTACGGTAGCAGGTATACCCGTTACCGAATTCATATCACAAGAAAGACTCAATCAAATTATTGACAGAACCCGCAAAGGCGGCGGAGAAATTGTTTCATTACTGAAAACAGGAAGCGCCTACTATGCACCATCAGCTTCAGTTGTTGATATGGTAGATGCAATATTGAAAGACAAGAAAAAGATAGTTCCATGCTGTGCATTACTCGAAGGTGAATATGGAGTTAATGGATTATATCTTGGGGTACCGGCAGTACTTGGTTCCAGTGGTGTCGAGAAAGTAATCGAATTGAAACTGACAGAAGATGAACAGAAAATGTTTGATAAATCCATCGCATCAGTTAAAACATTAGTTGATATAATGAAACTGTAGGTGCAGTATGAGAACTATCAAAGAGGAAGAGATTTTAAATGCTGTAAAGAAGGTATGTATAGAAGCAGCCTTCGATTTAAGCAAGGACGTAAAAGAAGCACTGAATAATGCATTGCAAGCTGAAGAATCAGAAGTAGGAAAATCAATACTCCGGGAACTCATTGAGAATGCGGAAATTGCTTCCAGGGAAAGATTAGCATTATGTCAGGATACTGGTTTCGCAGTATTTTTTGTTGAGATAGGCGAACAGATGCATATAGAAGGTTCGTTGAACAAAGCATTAACGGAAGCGGTACGCCAGGCATACCAGGAAGAATTTTTGCGCAAATCAATAGTAGCAGATCCACTCAGGAGAAAGAATACGGGTGACAATACTCCTTGTATTATTCACATATCATTTGTTCCTGGAGATAAATTGACAATCATGTTTTCAGCAAAGGGAGGCGGCAGTGAAAATATGAGCAGGGTAGGAATGCTCAAGCCTGCTGACGGTATTGATGGAGTAAAGAATTTCATTGTTGAAACAGCGCGCCTTGCAGGACCTAATCCATGCCCGCCAATAATAGTAGGAGTTGGAATAGGGGGTACCTTTGAAAAAGCTGCTCAATTAGCAAAAAGAGCTATTTTCAGAGATGTCGGTAAACATAACCAGGACCCCTTCTATGCAGATATGGAAAAGGAATTGCTCGTGAAGATAAACAATCTTGGAATAGGACCGCAGGGACTTGGGGGCAGAATGTTCGCGCTGGCAGTAAATATTGATGCATTTCCCTGTCATATTGCCAGTCTTCCCTTAGCAGTAAACATTCAGTGTCATTCATCGCGTCATAGAGTGATTACGATATGATAATAATGTGCAGGAGCAATTTCTTTAATGAAGGATTGTTCCTGTCAAGTACTTTGCGACACCTGCGTTTCGCAGGAACATTAAGGGGCAGACCAATGTGTCTGCCCTGTTTAAATTTTCTTGCGAGGGCAGACACGCTGGTCTGCCCATACAACATATTTACATAGGAGTTAGTATGGAAAAAAGAATCAAGGCACCATTAACTGATGAAATTGTCTTATCGCTTCATGCAGGAGATAAAGTTATCATAGATGGTCCTGTACTTGCTGCAAGAGATGCTGCACATGCCAAGTTGGTTGAATTACTTGACAAGAAAGAAAATCTTCCCGTAGACCTTCAAGGACAAATAATTTATTACGTGGGACCTACGCCAGCTCGTCCGGGATATGTGATTGGTTCGGCAGGACCAACAACCAGTTCACGCATGGATAAATTTGCTCCTCTTCTTATTGAACGAGGACTGAAAGGCATGATTGGAAAAGGATTCCGTTCTCAAGCAGTTAAAGATGCAATCATGAAATATAAAGCGGTTTATTTTGCAGCAACTGGCGGCGCAGGAGCGCTTATTTCTAAAAGAATAATCAAGCAGGAAATAATCGCTTATGAAGAACTTGGACCGGAAGCGTTACGACTTATGGTAGTGGAAAATTTCCCCGTGTATGTAGTGAATGATGCATATGGCGAAGATTTGTATATCCAGGGACAGCAAAAATATGCCCGTTGAACGGTAACAGACATTATCACTTCACTTCAGTGATAATACGATAACATTACATGTGGGAAGAGAAAGGGATGTAATGCACAATGTATATCCTTTTTCATTTAACCTAAAACTTATTTATGGAGCTTTACATCAATGAAAATACATGAATATCAAGCTAAAAGAATATTTAAAGAATACGGGGTACCCATTCCTAATGGTGATGTAGTTTTCACATCGGAAGAAGCTGCTCAAATTGCGAAGAAATTGAATGTCCGCAAATATGTATTAAAAGCGCAGGTGCATGCGGGAGGCAGGGGAAAAGCAGGCGGCATAAAAATAGCCACGACGGTTGAAGAAGTAGAAAATTTATCAAGGGACATGATCGGGATGATATTAAAGACACATCAAACGGGAGCCGCAGGCAGAAAAGTACGAAGTTTGCTGGTTGAAGAAGCGATGGATATTGATAAAGAACTGTATTTAGGACTGACTGTTGATCGTGCCAATGAATGCCTGGTGCTTCTTGGAAGTCCGGCAGGCGGTGTAGAAATTGAAGTAGTTGCAGAAAAGAATCCCGAGCTTCTTTTCAAGGAACGGATAGATATTTTAGGACTCAGACCATACATGGCACGCAGAATGGCATTCAATCTTGGATTAAAAGATAAACAAATTTCGGCTGCGGTGGCAATTATGCAGGCGATGTTCAAGATATTCATCCAAAAGGATGCATCGCTGGTTGAGATCAACCCGTTAATAATAACCAAGCAGGGAAACATAGTAGCGCTGGATGCTAAGATTAATTTTGATGACAATGCGTTATTCAGACAGGCAGCAGTGAAAGATATGCGCGATCTTAATGAAGAAGAGCCGCTCGAAGTGGAAGCATCAAATTATAAATTGAATTACATAAAACTGGATGGAAATGTAGGATGCATGGTCAATGGAGCCGGACTTGCCATGTCGACAATGGATATTATCAAATTAGCCGGCGGCGAACCTGCTAATTTCCTTGATGTAGGAGGCGGTGCAACAAAAGACCAGGTAGCACATGCATTTCGCATATTAATAAGTGACAAGAATGTGAAGGCAATCCTGATCAATATATTTGGTGGAATCATGCGATGTGATGTAGTTGCAGCGGGAATAGTGGATGCAGCAAAAGAAGTAAAGGTAAATTTACCGATGGTAGTAAGACTGCAAGGAACAAATATGCAGGAAGGTCGGCAGATATTGAAAGAATCGGGATTAACATTTGGTATTGCAGAGACAATGCAGGAAGCTGCTTCTAAAGTAACCGATGCAATAAAATAAGCAAACCATATAATGAATACAGGAGGCTTTTCGTGAGCATATTAATAGATGAAAATACAAAAATAGTAGTGCAGGGAATTACCGGTAAAGAAGGGCAATTCCATACTTTGCAATGCCTGGAATACGGCAGCAAGGTAGTAGCGGGAGTCACGCCAGGCAAAGGAGGACAATTTGTTGATTTTGAGAATAAGTGGAAGATCCCCGTATTCGATACGGTAGCAAGCGCTAAAAAGGAAACCGGGGCAAATGCCGCATTGATATTTGTTCCTTCATCCTTTGCTGCTGATGCAGTAATAGAAGCGGCAGAAGCTGGAATGAACGTTATTGTATGTATTTCAGAAGGAATCCCTACATTAGACATGATCCAGGTCGTGCATTATTTACGCAATGAGAATATACACCTGATAGGACCTAATTGTCCGGGCGCCATATCTCCCGGTAAATGCAAGATGGGCATTATGCCAGGTCATATTCACAAACAAGGCTCCATAG
>MFGW01000128.1:7847-11985 GCA_001780385.1 Candidatus Fischerbacteria bacterium RBG_13_37_8
CACGCTGACCTATGAAGCAGTAGATCAAATAACCAAACTTGGACTTGGTCAATCTACCTGTATTGGTATAGGCGGAGATCCAATCATCGGCACTAC
Source organism: Candidatus Fischerbacteria bacterium RBG_13_37_8 (assembly GCA_001780385.1). Taxonomy (GTDB): domain Bacteria; phylum Acidobacteriota; class HRBIN11; order MFGW01; family MFGW01; genus MFGW01. The sequence goes on from MFGW01000128.1 coordinate 7,944, forward strand.
GTTTCTTGATGCTTTGAAATTATTCAAAGATGATGAACAAACAAAGGCGGTCGTTCTCATAGGAGAAATCGGTGGCACGGCTGAAGAAGAAGCCGCTGCATATATAAAAGAGCATTTCAAAAAACCAGTCATTAGTTTTATCGCGGGACGAACAGCGCCTCCAGGACGCAGAATGGGACATGCCGGCGCTATTATTGCCGGAGGTCATGGAACGGCAGCAGAGAAAATTGCCGCCCTCAGGAATGCCGGAATCGCAGTAGCTGAAAGCCCGGCTGATATCGGTAAAACCGTTGTCGAAACGCTAAAAAAACACGGCTTAATGTAATTCCGCAGTTCGTACAATAACAGGAAATGCTCGCGCTCCGATACAGAGCTGATACATGAGCAGAATAATATCAATATCTTCTGGCAAAGGTGGTGTGGGAAAAACTACCTTTGCCTTGAATTATGCCCTTAGTCTTGCAAAACATGGGAAGACTATACTTATTGACCTTGATATGGGTACTTCAAGTATCAGGAATCACCTTGATGCTGATATTCCGTTCGACCTCTACCATTTCTTTAAAAAAGATGCAACCCTTGAACAATGCATCAATCAACTCCCTGAACATTATGACCCAGCACACATATACGATGATTTCACATATATAGCCTCTCCCCGCGGTTTCTTCGAAGATATTGTCAATCTTGGCTATGCTCAAAAATTAAAATTAATCACCGCTATAAATAAACTGGATGTAGATTATATCATTCTTGATTTAAAAGCAGGACTTGATTACCGCGTGCTTGATTTTCTCCCGAGAGCTAATACCGGCATCGTGATTTTTACACCAATGGTACCCTCCGCTGTCTTCGCTGCCGCTGAAATAGTAGTCGCACTCGTCATTCGAAGACTCCGTCGTCTGTTCGCTCGTAATTCACCTATCTATAAAAATTATTCACCTAAATACTTTCAACTGTTTAAAGAATTGCTGAACAGAATAGAAGATGTATATGACAGCTCATTGGAAAATTTCGATGATTTCCTCAGTCAATTGAAAGAAGCTATTGGTCCGGGTCCCATCACTCATTACGTGGAAACAGTCCTTCATTCGTTCAGAGCATATTATATCCTGAATCAATTTAATGGGCTGGATCAGACAATTGATAAAGTAGTAAAACCCTTATCAGAAACTATCAGAAAAAGAGTGAGCATGTATGTACAGCTTATTAACCTGGGATGGATTGTCTATGATGACCTGATTCTTGAATCCAGCACCAAAAAAATTCCTGCGCTCCTTATGAAAAAAGAACCGGTGAAAAAAAAGGATTACGCGGATGATCCCTTTAAACGTCTTGAATTAATTAGAAAAGCCTTTCTCACGAAACAAATCAGACATACAAAATTACTTGACCTTCCGCCCGCATCACCAAAAAAGAAAAAAATAGCAGATGAATCCAAAATCGACCCTTTCCTGAATGCACAACTTGAAATGCTTGTCACCATGTATAATGAAAGTGACAGAGAACAGGATTTTAGAAAAAATTTTGAATATATCACCAGGCATTCACTCTACATAATGAAAAATTGCCCCTATTATTCCTTCGGTGATAAAACACTCTCCCTTGCCACCCCCGAAATCGAATAACTCGCAAAGTATGCTCTATGATTTAATCCATTTAATGAGTTCAGGAAATGATATTTTCTTGCCATACATCAGCATGCCTACCTTATAAACCCGCGCAGCTATCCATGTCATTAAAAGAATCGTCACAATTGATAATACCAACGAAAGAATAATTTGCCAGAAAGAAGGCGTTAATACCGTGATTCGTAAAAACATTACTATAGGTGTAAAAAATGGAATTAACGAAAGTATTACCGAAATTTTTGAATCAGGATTTATAAGTACCATAGGTGCTATAAGCATAGGTATCACCAGAAATACAATTAGCGGCGCCTGAAGATTCTGCGCATCCTGCTCATTATCAACCATCGAACCAACAATAATATACATGGTCGAATAAAGAAAATATCCCAGCAAAAAATAAATGACGAAATAAATAAAATGAGTTACCGGTATAACCGGCATCGTAGACATTACTGCCTGCGGATTAAAAAACATCGCTATTGAAGCTCCATACAGTAATACAATAATACCAAGTATTGACCAGACCAGGTATTGCGTCAATCCAACAGCACCTACACCAATAAGTTTGCCCAACATAAGATCAAATGGTCTTACCGATGATGCCAGCACCTCCACTATCCGTGAACTCTTATCCTCAATCACGCTCCTCATGATCGCAACTCCATACAACAACACAGTTGTATAAAGCATCAGCATTAAAATATAAGAAAAGAAGAACGTCTCTCCACGATCCTCCTTCTCCTCCCCTTTGCCTGATAACTTGATAACTTTTAAATCCACCCTGCTGGTTATCTTATCAATATTTTCAGGATCCAACCCTTCCTTCCTTAACCGCTTCTCCACTACTATCTTTGTTAGCGTATCCTCTATTAGACGAAGTTCCATAAAATTGCTGACATGCTTGCTGTGATATTCCGGTTTTTCTCCCTCCAGGATATGTTTCCCTATTATAATATAAGCATCAAGCTGCTTATTGATAATTTTGGATATCAACTGCTCTTTCACCACATCCAGATTATTTTCCTTCACCGGAATCTGCTCAAGTACATAACCTCCATTATCAGGCGGTTTTGTACGATTAATAATTCTTTTATCTCTCTTTTCAACCGGAGTTTGTTCAGGAATATATCTTTGACCCTGTTTATCACCATCCAACGCCTCTCGCAATTGCGCATACATGTCCCCACTCAGATCTATTATTGCAATTCTCCTGACCTGATCTCCCTCCACACCTGTCAATAATATTGGAATAACAATCATCGCTATGAAAACTATCGGCGCCGCTATCGTCCCTATTATAAATGCTTTCGTTCTCACCCGCACTATATATTCACGCTTGATTATTGCCCAAATCCGGCTCATATTCATCGTTCCACTTCCCCCTGTTTTTCTATACTGCCTTTGCGTAATGTCACTATCTCTACAAATATATCGTGAAGCGATGGCTCCATTATCTGGAATCTTTCAACCGTCACCGTTTTAATCGCATGCTCAAGCAATACCTGCGCATTTGCACCTTCCTTCATCCTGATCTCAACATAATTGCTGTAATAATTCACATTCTCTATGATCTCTTTGCACTGTTCAAGAAATACAGGCTCCCCATAAAATTCAATAACAACATTGCTCTTCCCATATTTTTGCTTTAGCGCCTGAAGACTCCCATCAAATACCTTCCGCGCCCTGTCAATAAAACAAATACTATCACACAACCGCTCGGCTTGCTCCATCTGATGCGTGGATAATATAATCGTCCTGCCCTTCCCCTTAAACTCCATGATTATATCTTTAAGTAAATTAAGATTTACCGGATCCATTCCAGAAAACGGCTCATCCAGAATCACTAATTCTGGATCATGCAGTATCGTCCCTATAAACTGCACCTTCTGCTGCATTCCCTTTGATAATTCATCTACTTTCTTATCCCGATAATCAATTAAATCCAACCGTTTCAACCATTCATCAGCTACCGGAATGGCTTTGCGTCCCGGAACACCCTTTATCTCCGCTAAAAATTTTAACATCTCCCTCACTTTCATCTTTTTATATAATCCACGTTCTTCCGGTAAATACCCGATTCTACTCGTAAGCCGCTCATTCATTCGTTCACCAAATACTTCTATAGTTCCAGAATCCGGCATTATAATATGCAGCATCATCCGTATCGTCGTTGTCTTCCCTGCACCATTCGGACCCAATAATCCATAGATGCAACCCTGCGGAATATTCATCGATAATTCTTCCACCGCTTTATGCTTATCATATTCCTTCGTTATCGCATTAATCCTGACTACATCCATAACTGAGCACCCAAGATATTTTTCAAGTGCACAGCTTAAACCAACTCCCCCTCAAAGTCAAGAAGAAAGGGACTGGGGACTGGGGACTGGGGACTGGGGACTGGGGAATGG
>MFGW01000129.1:0-4693 GCA_001780385.1 Candidatus Fischerbacteria bacterium RBG_13_37_8
CTTCATTTAGATAATGTTCTTTGTAATTAATTCGTGATTTGACAATCATGTAATCTTTTCCGTTACTTGCTAATTCATAATCGGTATCAATCGATAACGTCTGACTAAAGTACGGTTCTTCAATTGCTATAGGTATTGAGTCAGCTTCATAGCCGCATGCTGTAATTCTTCTGCCAAGAAATGAATAATTACCTGCGGCGTATGCGTGATGATACCATGTAACTAAAAAGTCAGTTCCATTCGTTGCTGCTTTTGGAAATAATCCTCTAATGGGCTGCTGTTCCAGGCATTGGTCTAAATTCTTTTGAACACATACTTGATGGCTTTGATTAAAATCGAGAGATTGATTCAGTGAATTGGATGGAATTCTTGATTGCGGACATCCTTCGATTCCGGTTTCCGGCGCGTTTTCGTCGATGCTGCTTTCGGTCGCTTCTGTGATGAAATCACGTCCTGAATAGTACTCGTAGGAAATTCCCGACTCGCACCGTTGAAGGTAATACTCGCATAACGGATGTTGAATCTCACACATACCAGCATACTCCTGTTCACATGTACTTTGTTCTTGCGCTACTGTCAAAGAAATAACAAAAACCACTAAGACTATAGATAGATACATAGATAGATGCTTCATAAACGCCTCCTGATACGTTTTTTCTATCTTTTTCTCTTACAATATTTAAGGCTTACTTTTCTCATTAGTGTATCCTTTTTCATGATATACGAATCGTATCTTTCATGACTTTGCTCCCATGTTGTACGTACATTTTACTCCACCTAATTAGACTCTAACATCTAAATATAATAAATATTTCTTTAAATGTCAATGCAATTGCTGCAGTTTAAATTTTCAATTGCAGGGGGCGGCGTTTTGTGAGCGGCATGCAGAGGTAGATTGAGGGATTGGGTTACTGGAGGAATCGGTGCCGTATGAGCCTTCCTTATCTGCATTAGCCGCAACGACGAGATAATAATGATTGTCTGCCGGTAGTGCAATTGTATATGCAGTTCCAGCTAAACAACATACAATTGGCAGATGATTGTAACCGGTCCATGGTAATGTGCCCTGGTAGAGGTTGTAGCAAGTGACGTCGCATGTACCTCCCGGTTCAGTCCAACTAAAGTTAAGATTAGGCGCTGATTTTGACAGGATAAAATTATTCAAGACTCTGCCGGGAGGATTTGCTGTTTCGCAGGTATCGGATTGCGTATCGCATGCTTCAAGGATTGTACTGGTGATAGGGGAATCAACCGCGCATATATCTTCACAGGATGATAGTGGATTAGTGTAGTTCATTTTGTTCTGTATTTTATTGTTGAATGACGGATCAGTTTCGAAGGAAAAGCCAAAGGAAGCTTCATCGGGGATAATTTGTCCCTGTGCCTGTACTGAAATAGCGAAGACACCTGGTTGCATACAGACGGCTTTATTGGCTCCTTTTCCTATATCAACATCGAAGGTAATATTAACAGAGTTGTTTGTTGGGATAGTACCAGCATTGACAGGCATTGGCGTGGTTATATTCAGAAAAGGCTCGGCGGTAGTAATAGTCGCCATAGTATTAAGTGCATCGCCGGTGCCTGTATTTTGTATCGTTGCGCGGATAGTAGCGGATTCACAATTGTCCATATACGGATCAGCATCTCCTCCTGTGATTGATTGAACCACAGCACTTCCGCTTAAGTATGCCGCACATGAAGTACAGGCAGTTGAGGGAGTTGCGCTTGCGCAGTTGCTTAATGGACCGGTGCAGGATGGATTGGTACCTACCGGCATGACGGCGTAGTAATAGGTTCTTCCGCCGAGGGCTTGATTATCGATATAAGTTGTTGTTGATACGGTAGCAATTTTTATTTTTTCTGAATCACAACCGGAGAAGCCGTCAGTACGCCAGACGAAATACTGTGCTGCTCCTGGCACTGAATTCCATGATAGTTGCACCGAGTAATAACCGGGCGTAGCGGTGAGCACAGGAGCGGTTGATGGACCTGCGGTGCAGCCATTGTCTTGAACGGGTGGCGTTGTGCATGCGATCCCGTGCCGGTTGAATGCATTGTACAGAGCTGTCATGTGCGGGGTGCCGTCGCTGAGATTACCATTATCATCATCTGCAGCAAGGAATTGCATGTAACCGTTCGTGGCTCCGCATCCATCGGAACTGGAAGGACAACTGCAGTTGTACCAGTTCGTGACATTGCCACTGCCGGCATATACTAATTTTTCAGCGAGGGAAAAAGCGGTTTGTTTATCGAAGGAGTAAGGTGGTTGTTGAAAATCACGTGCAGCTAAATCCCACATTGTTTCAGAAGGGATGATACTTTCACAATGAGATTCTTTTCCGCAGGGACTGGTGCCGGAACCGCAATTTGTGCAGGTGAAATTTGCAGGTGTATGCGGGGTAAAACTTGCGTGTTTGCCATAATCAATATCTCTGATACCGGTGCAAGCGAAGCAGCAATCTCCGTACCCACTGCAGTTATATCCGTACGGTGTGCCGGGATTATCAGGACAAGCAGTCCATACGCCGCAACCGCGATTGAGTGTGAGGAAATAGCTCCTCCCGATACAGGAGCGGTGCAATTTAAAAGCGGCAATTATATCTCCGAATGAATCGGAGGGATTACTGATGCTTCCATTGCTGTCATTGTCATCCAATCCATGACCAAATTCATGAACGTATATAGAACCTAAGTCATAAAAAGGAAGGCACCCTGCTCCTCCATAGTTCATTACAATTTTGCTTCCATCCCAGTATATATTGCACATCGTTGAATTGTAATTAATATTACAATTAAGTTGGGTATCAAGCCATGCGTAATTCACCCAACTGCGCGCAAGCCGGTTTACATTTGTCACTTCGACAAAACAGGTTCGGTTGGCAATATGGGTTGTGATGGAAATATCACCAGACGCGCAGTGACTGATTGGACCGGCAGCATCATTGACCTTGAGGTATCGTCCTGAAAGCGTGGTGCAAGTGGTTCCGGAAGTGTAATTATAGAAACCACCCGCATTTGAATAATCGTTTGGCGAGGGTAGATTCAGATCGGCAAACGGAAAGGGAACAGAAGTTGAGCATCCGCCGGCGCCGCAGCAGTTATCATGACCATCCGGTAATATTGATCCCGTAACTTTTTTATACACGTAATGGTTAGTATCCTGTATTGCCAGGACATTTCCTGTTTGTGCATCGATTAGCATTTCCCATTGTGCAGTTGAATCCATTTGTACGAATTTGAATACCCATACCAATGCATGTTCGTATCCGGTTCCTATTGAGTCGCTCCATATTGCTCGTATAGGAATAATCTCAAGATGGGGTGTCTCAATAATGAACTCGCTGGACATTGGCTGTCTGGTGTATTGCGCAGCTATTACGGGTACGGATTCTTTTGCTACCATGGGCTGTATTTGCAAGTCAATGTTGCCCCATTTTTCTAATCCCCATACTGCTACATTGCCATGATTAATTGTTATACTGATATTTGAATCTCTGACAGTGATATTTTTATAATGACGTCTTATAAAGATCTGCCATAGAAATTCTGTGGGTTGCGCAACTTTTATTTCAGCAATTTCATTCATATCAATGTTGATTAATTCAGCATGATCATTCAGGAATTGAAGTACGATGTTTTTTATCGTATCTTCATTGAGAGAGGCGATTTCTTTTTTGATCATTCGTGATAAATTGTGCATGGTAATGTTATTATTACTCCCCGATCCTGGAATTACCGGTTCTGAACAAATGATAGAGGATGGTCTGCCTGAGCGAGGATCGATGTAAATGTAATCGCAGTTATGTATAAGGATATAGTTTTCCCAGATAGCAGTATTGGGAAGTTGTTGAATGATATCATTTAATGGTACAAGTTGGATTGGGATATTGAGATTATCGGAACGGAATTCCTTTTGTTGATTCATTTCGGTGAGGGGGTGCAGGAATGCTGAAATGAGTGATGCACAAAAAAACAAAATGAAGATAAGAATATTTAAAACGGGGGAATAATATTTTGGTTTATTGCTCATGATACACCTCGCTATTTTTAACCAGAACATTTTTGCGCCAAAAGGCGCTTTTATTTTTTCTTAGAGACTTAAGTTTTCATTTTTTTAATTGCATGGGGCGGCATTTTGTGAGCGGCATGCGGAAGTGGATTGTGGGATTTGGTTACCGGAGGAATCGGTGCCGTAGGAGCCTTCTTTGTCTGCATTTGTCGGGACGATAAGATAATAGTGACTATTTGCCGGCAGTGCAATTGAATATGCGGTTCCAGCGGTACAGCATGCGATTGGCAGATGATTGTAACCGGTCCATGGTAATGTGCCCTGGTAGAGGTTATAGCAGGTGACGTCGCATGTGCCGCCTGGTGCGGTCCAGCTAAAATTAAGATTGGACGATGATTTTGACAGGAAGAAATTGTTGGTAACTCTTCCGGGGGATGTTCCAACCCAGATTCCAAGTGAGTTAGCAGATACGTAATACGATGTGCGGCCATCTGCCAGTACGAGTTGCGTAGCTAAGTATATGCAGGTTTGAGCAGGAATCGGCATTGTGCAATTTCCGCTGGGGATGGTAGTTCGTCCGATAATCGTGCAGCCGGTATTTCCTGATGTCCAGGCTGAAGCGAGACCGGTTGAGGGACCAACACCGCATGGCGCACCATATGACTTAATATGGTAACCATAAAT
>MFGW01000129.1:4711-5619 GCA_001780385.1 Candidatus Fischerbacteria bacterium RBG_13_37_8
TTTGAAATATCCTGCTGCAATATTTTTCTCTGCTGAAAATACCACGTACTCGCCTGAATGATTTACGGTAGTTGCATTAAAATCCTGAAAGAATGCCATCATCATTGCCATCGAATCAAATCCCTCATTAGTCTGTCCGCAACATCCATCCACGCCTGCATTCGCCCAGTTTCCATGAACAAAGCCACAAGTTGAGTATTGAAGACACCACCAGTCATAAGCTGAACCTTGATCATTATTACCGGTAGGATCTGATAAGCACCAGAAATTCTGCGTTAGTCCATTTATCCATGGACCTGCCTCATAAACACCATCTACGTGTTGTAAACCTTCTTGCTGAAAGGCACATGAATTAATACATGATGTATGCACGAGAGATGCCCAAAGAAAACTGATCGAAATAACTAATAAACATAATACACACTTTTTCAATATCGTTCTCCTTCCGTTAAAAATGATGTGATTGAAAACTCTTACTCATTTTTAAAATATACATCCTCTTTTAATAATAGAATTTATAGAAGTTAATGTCAAGGCTGTCAGGGAACACGGATACGTCAAAGTCGGCGCAAGTGTAACATTATATTAGCATTATTAAAACATTTAATTTTTTCAAAAATGAGTTCTGTTCTATATCTTGCGCCGACTTTGACGTTGCCGTGGGTCAGGGAATGGGGACCGGGGAATACTGCGAAAAGGGCGGACGCATTGGTCTGCCCCTACAACATGATGGGATTGCCACGCACAAGGGCAGACGCATTGGTCTGCCCCTACAACATGATGGGATTGCCACGCACAAGGGCAGACGCATTGGTCTGCCCCTACAACTACTCTTATAGTCCGGTAGGGATTGTTACGTTTGCCTCCGGCAAACTCACAATGACAGCTTGAAGCAAAGTGACAGGTCT
>MFGW01000130.1:0-3182 GCA_001780385.1 Candidatus Fischerbacteria bacterium RBG_13_37_8
CTAATGAAAATGTCATTGCGGAATTGCGTATCTTAAAAAATGTTGCCCGCATACATAATGCACTTGTTATTGCATTTTTTGTCGACGATAATTTTGCCATTAATCCGCAGAGAACCAAATCATTGTTGCGGGACATGATTGAACAGGATGTTTGTATTCCCTGGGTTGGGCAGATTAGTATTAATTTATTGCGCGATGAAGAATTACTGGAATTAATCTCTGCGAGTGATTGCAGATGGTTGTTCATAGGATTAGAATCACTGGATTCTGTGAACTTGAAAGCAGCGCATAAAGCATTTAATAAGCCAAACGAGTATGAATCTATTTTAAGTAACCTGGCTAAGTATAATCTTTATGCTATCATTTCTTTTATCTATGGTATGGATGAAGATAAGCCAGGAGTTGGGCGGAGCACGGTTGAACAAATTGATTGCTGGCCTCCCGGGCTGCCGGTATTTGGTCTGTTGACGCCTTATCCTGCTACACCGCTCTATACGCGACTTCAAGCAGAAGGACGGTTAACTCGTCCTCAGCACTGGCTTGATTTTCAAAGCCATAAATCCACTTTTATCCCAAAATCACTTAGTGCGGAGGAAGCAGAACATGAAATCAAACAGTCATGGAATCATTGCTATAGTCCTGCTGCCTTCCGCAGAGCCCAACGATGGCTTATCACACATGATAAAAACTTTGGACCACAACTCATGCATTTTGTCGCACGCTTGCTATTTCGTGGAATATATTTTCAGCAGAGGAAACGGTGGCCCTGGATTAAATTGCTTGCCCAGAATATTCCCACTATGGCAAGTCTTGTCTACTCCGGCATCCAGGCGAAACTAAAATCAAAAACTTTATTTCCCGGAAAGCAACAAAGATAACATAGACCGCCCTCTTTGACGTATCCGTGTAAAGGTAACCAGTTTTTATGGCATCAGAAAATAAAATAAGATACTGTCAGCAGTGCACTTATATAATAGCAGATGATGTGTCAGTATGCCCTAAATGTAATCAACCGGTTACTTATAAAGATTTCAACATCTTCCTTGGTAAGAAATTTCACAAGTACGAAATAACAGAAATTATCGGCAGAGGAGGTATGGGTGTCGTTTTTAAAGCACAGCATGAAATGCTTGGCAACATTGTTGCTCTGAAAATGATACTGCCGTCCGAACTGAGTGATATCATTATCAAGCGTTTTCAACGTGAAGCACGTATCCTCGCTAAAATGAATCATCCCAACATTGTAAGCATTCATGATGCGGATACTAATGAGTATGGATTTCCCTATTATGTAATGGAACATTTGGAAGGTATTTCGCTGCGCGCATTGCTGAAATCAAGACTCAATCCGCTCACTCGTGATTATGCGTGCATGATTATCCGGCAATTTTTAAACGGGCTGGCATACGCTCATCAAAATAAAATAGTACATCGTGATTTAAAACCGGAAAATATTTTCCTGTCAAAGGATATCGAAGGAAGTGAACGGATAAAGATACTTGATTTTGGCATTGCCAAGCGATTTGCGAAAGAAAGCGGTGATAGCAGTGCTTCCGGTTCTTTGACCATTGACGGATATTCGTTTGGCACGCCACTCTACATGTCAGTCGAGCAAATATTGGGTAGGGAGATAGATCCAAGGACGGATGTGTACTCCACCGGACTTATTATCTACGAGATATTGACCAACACACCGGCTATAATCGGAGAATCGATGAGTGAAGTAGTGTTTGCGCATTTAAACGAACTGCCGGCTGAAAAGGTGAAAGAGATACCGGGTGTATCTGAGTCTGTTAAAGAATTTCTCAGGAATTGCCTGCGCAGGGATGCGGATCTGCGATTTCAGAATGCTATTGAAATGAAGGAAGCTTTTGAAGAGATACTTGAGGAGAAACATGCATTTTCTGCAGGAGCAGATGAAGCGGAGCAGCTCTGCGATCCGGTGGATAAATTGGAAAATATCCCGGTCAAAAGCAAGGTTATGGTCCCGCGTGCTGTGGAAGAGACTCCTTCATCCGCTCATTTGAAAACACCGCTTCCATCCACCGATACAAAAGCTTACCTCCAGCAGGATAGCGCAAGCGGCACCAGGGTCACAAAAGTTGCACCGCGTTCTGTTCTGAAATTCCGAAATATTATTATTGCGTTATCGTTGATTGTGTTATTACTTGCCAGTTATATTTTGTTCATCCGAAAGGGAGAAACACTCTCAATCCCGAATAGTGGGGATAATCTGCAGCAGATTGGTCAGCCGTTACAACCCCCCTTGATTAAGACATCCGGAACTATCGAACTGGCAGCAAAATATCCCATGCCATCGGATGCTGCGAATCTTATTGCAGAACTGGAATTGAATAATAACTGGATTATTGAAGGATACAATAAGTATTATCTTTTCAACTCGGCAAATAAGCAGGTTCTGCAAGCTATTTCTATCTTACCGGGGTATATCTTTCTTGGCGTTAAAACAAAAACAGTCTCAGACAGGGAAGGAGTAAATTTATACTGGCTTTTTGGCAATAAAGTGCTTTTGACGGATGCCAATCATAGTGAATTGAAGAATTATGCGGTTGGGGATGAAACATGGCAAGGGGGATGGTACGATGATAATAACGGATATATGTTCCTGTACAGCTCATCCAAATTGAATACCTATATATTTGAAAATGATGCATTGCACTTGCTATGCACATATAAACTCTCTTCTACGTTACAGTCGAAAACAAGTAATGATCATTACGTGGCACTGGCAATGAATGAAATGTTGCAGGTTTTTGGTGTGAGGGAATGTGATTTTACCAGGGATATTCCTGTTCAGCAAAATGTAGTCAGGAAACTTGCTTTGCATGAAAAAGAAGATTGGATAGCTATTGGGGGAGACTTTGACAAAGTTATCATCTATGATTTCGCAAAAATGGATATTATCTATGAACCTGACTTGAAAGACTCGACTCAATCGTTGATATTCTTAAAAGAGAAACCGGCACTTCTTATCCTCAAAAAATCAGCATTGTACCAGTGCGATGTGGATGAAAATCAATGCAGATCCGAATTACAATATACATCAAGAATATCGATGTTTTTAGCGCTCACTTTATTGAAGGAGTCAGGTAAGTTTTATCTTCTCACCCGCGAGCCCACCGAACTCGTCCAAATTAAATTGCCGACTCCATAGTTTGCTG
>MFGW01000130.1:3245-4147 GCA_001780385.1 Candidatus Fischerbacteria bacterium RBG_13_37_8
ACAATTCACAACTCGCTTCTGCAAGCAGTTTGATATTTAGTATAACACACTCAAGTTTTACCCTCAATCGAACTATGTACTTTTGATCTGCGTCTTAATTTATAAAAGGAAAAAAATATTCGGCAAAAGTTATACGGCAATGACGGGCAGTAAAAACAGCAAGGAAGAAATACAGGAGGTACCGTATGAAAAGCTTTTGCTTACTCAAATACGTATTGGCGCCATTTGTATTAATGCTGTCACTTGCGATACTGTGTCCTGCATATAGTATAAATGGTAAAGTACCGTTGACGACAACATCTGAGGAAGCACTGAGACAATTTCTGGTGGGACGTGACCTGACGGAAAAATTGCGGCCACAGGATGCTCTTCCTTATTTTCAAAAAGCAGTAGAGGCGGATCCGAATTTTGCTATGGGTTATTTATTCCTTTCTTTTTCGCAACCGAGTGCGAAAGAATTTTTTGAGCAATTGAATAAAGCGATTGCGCTTGTAGATAAGGTATCTGAAGGTGAGAGATTATGGATACTTGGGACACAGGCAGGAGTGAATGCCTTACCAATGAAGCAGAGGGAATATTATCAAAAACTGGTGAAAGCACATCCAAAGGATGAGAGGGCGGTTACATTAATGGCGAATCATTATTTTAATTTGCAGGAATATGATCAGGCTATCAAGTGGTATGAACTAGCGGTTAAGACTAATCCTGATTATTCAACACCGTACAATCAACTTGGTTATGCTTATCGATTTATTGGTGATTATACAAGTGCTGAAAAAGTCTTCAAAAAATATGTGGAGCTCATTCCCGATGATCCAAATCCACACGATTCCTACGCTGAATTACTTATGAAAATGGGAAGGCACGATGCTTCGATCGAAGAATATCAAAAAGCACTTTCT
>MFGW01000130.1:4203-9648 GCA_001780385.1 Candidatus Fischerbacteria bacterium RBG_13_37_8
AGGAAAACATGCAGATGCAAGAGAATACCTGCAAAAATTGTTTGCTATTGTGCGTAATGACGGAGAGCGCAGAGCAGTATATTTTGCCATGGCTGTTTCTTATGCGGATGAAGGTAATTATATAAAAGCGATTGATGAGATGAAGAAACAATATACATTGGCGAAGAAGATTAATGATTATGCCGGGATGGCAGGTGATTTGATTCAGATGGGCAATATCTATATTGAAGCGGGAGAACCGGATGAAGCGATGAAAAAATTTGCTGAAGCGCAAAAAGTAATGCAAGGTTCAAACCTGTCCAAGGAAATAAAAGATAATGCTAACAGGATGTTTCTCTATAATTCAGCAACGGTTGCACTGGATAAAAAAGATTTTGCTACTGCGAAGGCGAAACTTAAGCAGTTCCATGATCAAGCGGTTTCATTAAATAATACATTTCAAATACGCCAGGCTCATGAATTAGCAGGAAGGATTGCCCTTGATGAGAAAAACTATGCAGTTGCAATTAATGAATTCGGGCTTTCAAATCAGCAAAACCCATACAATTTATACCGGATAGCACTTGCATACAAGGGCAAAGGTGATACTAATATGGCAAAAGAATTCTGCAAGAGGGCAGTTAATTTTAATGCTTTCAATAATATAAACCAGGCGTTCATCAGGTTAAAAGCGGCAAAGATGTTGTTTTCATTGTGATTCTATTTTTTGCTTCTTTGCAAAAAAGGATTCAAGGATTCGAGGGGTCAAGTGCTGGCGAACGAAGTGTCCGCCCGTTTCTCTGATTCCCCGTCCGGAATATAATGCAGGGGCGAATCTTGGTTTGCACTTGCAGCATAGTTTTTTGGCTTATTTATTTTTGTCTCTGGGTGTCCCTTTAGGAGAATAAACGCTCAAATAAGATATATCTCATCAGGCTATCTTTAAAAGAAAAAACCACAGAGAACACAGAGAATTGCATAAAAGAACAATATTATTAAAGCCCTTATTCCCTTTAGGGGCATGGGCGACTTCGTAGTAATGCGATAATGGCAAGTAACGTAAGCATGCTTACCAGGAGTGGATACCAGACTTGTGCATACCAGGGAACTGGAACAAGAAAAAGAAAATCATAATCTAATAATGAAGAAGGCCAACGAATAAATAACCACAGAATCACATAATACGATATATCCCAGATAGCGAACGTCCAGAGAAAGGCACTAAAACGCTCCGGCCATAATTTTGATGAAAGCATGGCGATGCTGATAAGCATGAGCATAGTTAAGCTTTCCCTGGTAAATTCAAGCGCGTAAAGACCGGGAGGTAATTTATCAACAAGTTCTGCCTGGGCATGAATTTCACCAGCTTTACTTGCT
This sequence comes from Candidatus Fischerbacteria bacterium RBG_13_37_8, assembly GCA_001780385.1. Taxonomy (GTDB): domain Bacteria; phylum Acidobacteriota; class HRBIN11; order MFGW01; family MFGW01; genus MFGW01. The sequence continues at coordinate 5,560 of MFGW01000130.1, forward strand.
AATGCTGAAAAATCCCCCATATACCCAGGAAGTAATTCAGTCGGAACCCGAAGATATATTATGGTCGCTGCCTCAGCAAATCCAAATGCAATCCCAAATAAAGTAAGAAACACAAGCGTACTTTTTGATAAATTGAGACCTCTCTTGCGCCAACATAAAAATACGATAAATGGTACTAAAATTAATAGATTAACTGCAAAGGGTTTCGCAAACAAAATAAATGAATTCATCCTTTATTATATAATAAAATAAGGAAAAGGTTAAGGTCGAGGTAAAGGTAACCTCAACCCTTACCTCTACCTCTACCTTCTTCGTTTCTAGTGATGCGCGTGCAAGTAAGCACCTGTCCCCGTTATTCTGCCTGTGTGACGATCCATGACATAGAGGCGGCGTGCGGGATATAAATGCAGTAGTTGCTGTATCTGTGGATCAATGGTTCCCGGCAGAGCCTCTGTGCAGCAGATGAATGAAACATAGCGGCCATCATAACTGATGTCGGGTAATTCACACCATCCTGCAAAACTATTCCCGTCCGTATCCTTTGACAGAAGACTAAGTTGCCCCGAACCGGTTTCAAACAGGTATATCTTATTCATCCTGTTTTCAGAAGGAGCACCCCAAAGTTCCGTTGAATCAGAACAAAAAATTACATACCTGCCATCGCCACTGATGGAGGCTTCTCCACTTCTGCCGGCTGCGACATCTCCGCGGTCATTCATGTTGATCAACATCAGATCTTCTGTATCATCGTTGTAATAATAAAGTCGCGCAATACCATCGATGATAGTTTCAATAACCGCTTTCTTCCCATCATGAGATAATGAGAATGGTGGTTTTCGTCTTTCATATATGCTTTTCCATTGAATTTCATCTGGCAAGGGTATTTTTTTTGGTGCGACGCCATTCTTTGCTGCGGGGATAAGATACACACCAGATGGACTGGGCGAGTGTTTTGGAACTTCGTAAATTGTCTTCCTCGGAATGTATTCGGTAAAAGCATCCGGGCTGGTCAGCGCTATCACAGTCGAGCCATCACCCGCTATCACAGGCCAGCCAGTGCTCGATATAGGCGCAGAAGTAATACTGAATGCTTTTTTCTGAACGGTATCATAGAGCACAAGGAAGTAATCTTCAACCATGATTCCTTCCTCTCGCCACAGATTTATGTAGGTTCCATATAAAAATACAATCCTTTTTCCGTCGGCAGAAATAGTAGCGGACATTATTATTCTGTCGTTATTTTCAATGGTTATGTTTCTCAGATTTTCAATTATGAGTGGTTTCTCCCCGAGCACATACATGGTTTCTGAATTTTCGGCTGAATATATCACGATATTTCGCTCACGCCATTTTTTGCCTGCTCCTGCAATGTAATATATTGCCATGTTTCCATTAGCAGAACATGCTGGATATTGATTCACGAATTCATTATTGCGAACACTGATTGCCTGGAAACCACCTTTTACTAAATCCCAGCAATAAACATCCTCGCGCGAACATATTTCTGCGCAGTCCAATGGCGGAGAAACACTTTCATAAATAGACACGCCACGCCCGGAACCAGCATGAAGTGAATGCGTAAAAAATAGCTTTGTCCCATCTGCACTCAGGACAGGATGGTTGAGTCCATGAACCGGCATCAATGACCAGAAGAGTCCATTCACTGCTGCATTTTCGAATTGTATCTCCGCATATATTTTTCTTGCTTCCTCATTCATTGCTTTCGCTGCTGCAATAGCTTTCTCTGCATGTACCTTAAGCAGGTCAGCGCCTTCCTTTGTTATAGGAAGAAGACCGTCCGGTCCTTCAGTAAAATCACGTGTCAACTGTTCATTAGTAAGCATAAGCTTAAGATTACCATGCCTGGTTAGCATGGTACCGAGTTTTTGGCGCAGTGATTCCCACCTCTGGTAATACTCGATCGCTTTTTGATCATCGGGATGCAAAACCATTAAATCTCCTTGAATCAATGTCATTATGAGTCCCGCGCCAGCGGGACGTAATAATCCGTAACAGAGTATGCTTCTTTTGCTCCATCAGGGATTGTTACGTTTGCCTCCGGCAAACTCACTATGACAATGCGTTCTGGATTGCTTCGTTCTGCTTCGCAGAACTTGCAAAGAATCCTTTTACCTGTAGGGGCGAACCTTGTGTTCGCCCTTAATTATTTTCATAATTTTTGGATGAAGTTTATGCGCCATGAATTATTATCCCGTTTATAATATTTTAAGGTCTGCGGTAGCTTCGCATTATTTATTCTGTTCCCTGACCACTGTTCCCTGACCACTGTTCCCTGACGCCCGTTCCCTGACCACTTCTTCGTAAATGATTTCGGCTACTTTTTTTGCTCCTTCGTTCGTATAATGTATGTAGTCATAATAGTAGTGTGATGATTTGGGCATTTTTTCCGCAAGGTCGATCACAAGTATATTATTTTTCTTTGCAACTTCTTTTGTTGCTGTATTGTATAATTGTAATAGTTCCCATTGCAACTGACCGTTTGCATCGCCAATTTTCACGGTGGCGAGGTTAATTTTTGTTGCTTCATCAATTCCGTAACCATAGAGAGCGGATTGTGTGATAAATACTGGTACAATGTTGTTTGTTTTAGCGCTGCGTATCAATTCTTCTAAACGTGCCTGGTAAGGTTGAATGTAAGTTTTCGCATGTTCGTCCAGAATTTGTTGTATTTGTGATTCAGCAATAGTGAGGTAGGTTACTTTATCTGGTTCGATTTGTTGATGTGCAAGTTCTTTTATCACGGCTCTGCTTCTTTTAATATTTAACAACAAACTGGCGAGTTCACTGTGTTTTGCAAGCCATACGCTTAATTTAGGTGAAGAATAATATTTAATTTCTTTTTTCTTCATTCGTTTATCATAGGGGAGCAGATCAGCTCTTCCGATATCATTTTGTCCAACCAGGAATAGTACGATATTGGGCTTTAATTTTGCCAGGTATTCGTTCATGAGGATGAGATGACCGTATGTTGATTGACCATCGAAACCTGCATTATTAATCCAGAATTTTTTAAAATGAGGTTCCAATTTTTTACCGAGCACATCGGTCCAAGTTTTACCGTCGGAGAGATATAAGCATTCCGTGGTACTGCCGCCTACAGTAATCATGGTGAAGTAATCATTGAAGTTGCGAGGTGGTTCTTTTCCTCTGAAGCCGAGTGAATTTTTAGTATGTGTTATAACCGGGTCCAGACCATTAATACCTGTATTTTTGAACAGATAGTGCCTGTTTTCCGGAAGTACCAGAGTATCCGCTTTCACTCTGAATTCAAACGGATTATAGATCCTCAGTATGATCTCAGCCAGTATAAGTGCGAATAATAATCCGCATAGTATGGCAAGTGAACGATGAATTATTTTTTTCACTATCATGTACTCTTATATTCTAATTGACTGCATGCGGTTTCGTCAATCCCCAACAGAGGGACTGGGGATTGGGGAATAGGGACTGGAGACTGGGGAAAGTCACTTAATCTCTGTTGCGAACAAATCAGAATGCAATCTAATTTACCAAGGGGGTACGAAGCACACAAAATTGTATAAATTTCTTCTTCGTGCTCTTCGTGTCCTTCGTGGTTTATTTTTTTGTATAAAGAACGCGTGCGATGCCAAACAGGGCAAGGGCAATGCCAAATAGTTGCAATGGCTGAAGAATTTCTTTCAATATCAGTGCGGATAATAATGCTGCAGATAATGGTTCCATGACAGATACGATGCTTGCTTTGGAAGCTTCCACATATTTTAATGCATAAATGTAGAGCAGGTATCCGACAAGTGAGGAAAAACAGGCAATTGCAATAATCAACAGCCAGAGCCGCATCGGATATGCTGCAATCTCCGACGAACGCTGTATGATAACAGGAAACAGTATTAATGCGCCGATACCATCACCATAAATAATCAATGTCCAGTTTGCATAGGTGTTGCGCAATTTTTTAGTCAGGAGGAAATACAACACGAAGAGAAGACTGGAAAGCAAGCCAAAACATATTCCGCTGAGATTAGCTGACAACGACGAAAATTCGTATGCTTTCACAACAAAAAAAACACCGGAGAGCGAAAATAGCAT
>MFGW01000130.1:9681-9973 GCA_001780385.1 Candidatus Fischerbacteria bacterium RBG_13_37_8
ATGAGTCAGGTGTGAATACAGTGTAATAAAAACAGGATAAGTATAAAACAGGATTGCTGCCATGGTAGCTGTGGTAAGATCGATAGCATAAAAGTAAGCAATGCGTTGAAGCGCTGACGCAAAGATACCGAGGATAATCAGATGCAGAATATCCTTTTTTTCTATCTTGAGATATTTTCTTTTAAATAATGCGATTGGAATAAAAAGCGTAGAGAATGAGATAAGCAATCTAAGCGCAATAAGAGTAACCGGATCGATATCATAGGCAAATGCGAGTTTGCCAAAAATTGCC
>MFGW01000130.1:10010-10290 GCA_001780385.1 Candidatus Fischerbacteria bacterium RBG_13_37_8
GATAGCCAAAATTAAATGATTAACTTCTTTTCATAATTTAGGGAAATTGAAATTTCTATGAGAAATTAATCCAGAATTATTTTAAACCGGCTTTAATGATATTGCGATGACTGGCAAAGCAAATAATTGGCAATTGGTCAGCAGGAAAGAATTTTGCTGCCAGGGTGTCGGAACCGGATTGTGCTTTCCCGCTGATCATTTTAATTTCGTAGCCGATTAGCAGAACATTACCATATACTCGAGTAGGTTCAATAAAAACCCCGAGGAGTCTTTTCACGTT
>MFGW01000130.1:10428-11794 GCA_001780385.1 Candidatus Fischerbacteria bacterium RBG_13_37_8
ATTTTTATTGCGTACAAATGCAGCTACCGATGGTAAAGGATTCCCATAAAACCGCCAGCCGCATTTCAAGCAGGCAAGTCGCTTATTATCATCTTCTATAATTAATTTTAAATCATTTTTGCATATTGGACAGAAACGGAGTTTTTTCATTTATTCACTTCCTTGTGTTTTTCATTTAATACTTTAACAATTTTATCAGCGTCAACCTTATATCTTCGAGCAAGTTCTTCGATGCTGCCCCAATAAGGTTCGCCACACGTAAGACAAGGTAGTCTAAAGCCAATAAATATTTTCACCGAATCCGGGAATTTTGCCAGCACATCTTCAATTTTATCTTCTTTCGTAAACATAATGATAATGATATTTTGTGTTATAGTATAACTGTGAAGCGGGGTAATTTCAATATATGCATGAAGAGAGGTAGAGGTAGAGGTAAAGGCATAAGGATTTTTGGAGATAATTGAGTACACCCAGCCGCTGGTGTTGAAATTTTTCTGGTTTGAATTTACAATAATTTATTCTTTGGGAAGATATTGTAGGGGCAGACCAATGTGTCTGCCCTTACGAAGTAATCCCGAACGGACTATAAGAAGCAAAACCGTCATGGATTGCCACGCACACCTTCGGTGTGCTCGCAAAGAATAGTGTTTGGATTTGCCACGCAAGGGCAGACACACGGATCTGCCCCTACAGCATTTTTCAAGGAAACCTTGAACTTTGAACCTTGAACCTTGAACATATTAAATTAGGAGTTTACTTTGAATAAAAGCATTCGTTTACGTGGTCATCATCTAATCTGTCCACATTTTTTTAGAGGGGAAGGGTATGACCATGTCTTTTCTGATAATTTGATGGAAGGAATACGCTTACTTGAGGGTGGAGCTATTGTAGAAATTATAGAAGGGGGAGATTTTATCTGCGGTAAATGTCCCAAGCTTGAGAATAATGAATGTCACTATGCAGAAGGTTCTGAAAGGATAATCAGGCAGATGGATGCGAAAGCGATTAGATTGTTGGGTGTTCGTGTTGGCATGAATGTAACATGGGAAGAGCTTGCGGCAAAGATTCCTTCTATTTTTGCCACCTGGTATAATGAGGAGTGTGGTCATTGTGATTGGATTGCAGTATGTAAAAAGCATGAAATGTTTGTGAAGTTCAGCAGGGGCTGATCTGCGAGTTTGCCGGGGGCAAACGTGATTCTTTGCGAGCTTTGCGAAGCAAAGCTTGGCAATCCCGAACGGACTATAAGACACATTCCCTCGATAATGAATAAAGCAATAAGTCGCTGATATCCTTGCTATTTGTTCATAAGGGGATGCTTCCTCTAGTCCGTCAGGGTGTGCTCGCAAAGAATAGCCTCAGGGTT
>MFGW01000131.1:0-881 GCA_001780385.1 Candidatus Fischerbacteria bacterium RBG_13_37_8
AAGTCACTTACGGGTCCCCAGTCCCCAGTCCCAGTCCCCATTCCCCAGTCCCCAGTCCCCAGTCCCCAGTCCCTAGTCCCCATTCCCTGCTTCATATATTTCCACTCTGTTGCGTCCTGCGTTTTTTGCTTTATAAAGTGCTTCATCTGCCATTTTAATAAGATCATTTTTATTCTTTGCCTGTTTAGGAAAGGAGGCCAAACCCATACTTATGGTTACATTAAATTTTTGATTCTTCATTTCCCAGGTATGTTTTTGTAATTTTTTTCTTATTTTATCAACTACTTTATATGCATCCTGTTTCTCACATTCACTTAATATAATGGCAAATTCTTCTCCGCCATAGCGTGCTATAAAATCATTATTCCGTATATTATTTTTTAATATTTGGGCAACTTTTTTTAATACCTTATCACCAAATTGATGCCCGTATGTATCATTGATATTTTTGAAGAAATCTAAATCAGCAATCACGAGGCTCATTGATTCATTATTTTCCGTGGCTGTCTGCATGTATTGCAATAATGTTTCCTGGAAAAATCTATGATTTGGCACTTCTGTAAGTCCATCAGTGGTTGCCTGGTGTTCTGTTTTTTCATAGAGCATGGAATTTTCAATTATTACCGATGCCTGGTTTGCAATAATAGAAAGCATAGTGCGAATATGACTTTTGAAAATATCTTTTTTTTCCGCAGCAAAAAGCAGTAATCCAATAATTGCAGCTTTTCTAATTAATGGAATGGCATAAATCGCTTTCCATTCTTTCACACGTTCATTGTTCTGCCAGAGCGGCATCTTGTTTGTCCTTACATCATTTAATAAAAGAGGATTCTCGCGATTTGCTAAAAACCATTCTACCCAATTCTTGGATTGGTCCATTT
>MFGW01000131.1:903-4103 GCA_001780385.1 Candidatus Fischerbacteria bacterium RBG_13_37_8
AAAACCGCGTTGTATCATTAATTCAAGATTATTTTTATCTTTCAAAATTAATAAACAGGCATCATAAGGAGCTGCCTGTTGACAATATTCAAGCATACGGTTCAATATTTCTTTCGTTTTCATGCTCTGCATTAATTCCTTGCTTATATGAGATAGCATTTGAAATTGAGCTGCTTTTTCTTCAGATTCTTTCAGCATTCGAAAAATGCGTATTTGATCCATGATAAAATCAGAATATTTCTGAATCAATGCTATTTCATCCTGTGTGAACACTCTTTTTTCCAATGAATCAATTACAATCAGACCTATGATGGAGGCAGATTCCAGGAGAGGCACTGCAAGGATACTTTTGACAGGTTCTGCTTCTGAAAGATAATATCCTGCAGTTTTATTTAATGGTGCATCTGATTGTTTCTGAAAAGGTGATTGTTTACTTAATGCAAATTGATACACACTGCTTTCCAGTGATATATTATGATCATTGATAAATTTTCTACTGGCAGTATCATAAGCACGAATAATTGAGGTATCGGAATCTGCGACAATTTGAATAAATACGCATGAGTGTGCATTAAATGAATTGCGCAACAGCATTAAAATTTTTTTTAAATTTTTTGAAACTTCCTGAACGATATCGACATCACGTTGTATTCTCGATTCTTCGCTGATAGTAGGAGTTGAATCCAATCCATCAATTGCATACTGCAGAAATGCTAATTTACTTGCTACTTTTGCACGTTTATTTTTCTCAAGTGTTTGAAGGAGATTAATAAGTATTGCAAGTGCAGGCAGCGATAATACCATGCCCCATAATTCAGGCTTAGCAATATCCTCACCCTGGTATAATGCAATGTACAAAAGGTGAAGGTCAATCAGCGCTGCGACTGCAAGTGAAAATAAAAAATTATAAATGGAAGCTACTAATGAAACTATTATATAATTAAGGTATAACCATGGTGAAGTAAGACCCTGGTATGTTTTCGCAAGCAGATTAACAGCGACAACAAACAGTATAATAATTTCTATATCTTTCCAGCTGCGTATTCTTCTTAATAAAAATCGAAGTGCGGCTATGATAAGAACAATAATAAGAAAAGAAAGAAAAATAATTTCATTTTCTTTTACTTCACGAAAAAAAAATGTTTGGCAGAAAAAAAGACTAAAGGCAAAAACAAGAGCAATATGCGGTTTAATAGTTTTCAGAAGTTCTATATATTTATCAGGTATTTTCATAATAGAGAAAGCGCAATTTCAACAAGTACAGGATCGAATTGCTTCCCTTTTTCTTTTATTAATTCATCGCGTACCTGTTTTGTTGATAATGCTTTCCTGTAAGGCCGGTCTGAAAGCATTGATTCAATTGCATCTGCAATACACAGTACTCTCGCTTCAACAGGTATCTCATCACCTTTGAGTCTTGCAGGATAACCTTCACCATCATAACGCTCATGATGATAATAAATATATTCACCTGCTTTATAAAATTCTTTAATCTTGCTAATAATGTCTCGTGCAATTTCAGGATGTCTTTTCACTTCAAGCCATTCTTCCATGTTCAAAATATCAGGTTTATGCAGAATATTTTTATCAATTGCAATTTTACCAAAATCATGAAGTAATGCTGCGATTTTTAATGATTCCAGTGCATCTCCAGAGAGTTCTATTAATTTGCCGATGCTGACTGCAAAATCAGCAACTCTCTGAGAATGATTGCTGGTATATTGATCTTGTTCCGCTTCAAGCTGTGACAACATCGTTACAATTCCATCAATTGTATCCTGCTTATGCTGATATAGACCTGCATTCTTTATCGCAATCATTGCTTCAAGTGCATACAAATGCACTACTTCCATATCAGCTTTCTTGAATAATCTCTCTTTACGGCTATACACATTCAACAAGCCACATATTGTTCCCCTATCTACAAGAGGAGCCATTATCACAGATTTTAATTTCTCTTTTACCAATAGCTCTTTATTTCCAAACCTGGTATTCGTTATGTCTCTGAAAAAATGCGGCGTCATTCCATGAGATTTTGCATAAGCAGTCACCGTTTCGGCAGGAATAAATTGCTTTTCAACATATTCAGCAGAAAGTCCACAGGAAGATTTAATAATAAATTTCTCGCCATTTTCATCAAGCATCATTAATGATGCTGCATCTGCTACAAAAAGTCTCGCACAGGTTTTCACTATTAAATCAAATACCTCGGTGAGATGTATCTCGGTACTGATGGCGCGAACTGCTTCTTCTAAATTGATAAATGCTTCAGATCTCATCCGTAATTCAGAAATAGTAATTATGCTTTGCAATAATGAACTTAATTGAGTTACTATGTGGTCAAGACATAAAATTTCACCATTCGTAAACGAAAGCTTTCGCTGGTTGCGCGCAAGAAATAAAAATCCGAATAATTCATGCTGGGCAAATATAGGCGTACAGGCAATACGTTTTATATTAAGAAATTCGGAAAGATTTTTCTGCATGCATGGATTTTTTGTTACATTGTTGCATACATAAGTTTTGCCCTGCATCATTGCTTTATAACTCCAACTATCCTCAGTAATATCTGGATTGAAAAAACCGATATCTTCATCAGTCAAATAATAACCAGGTCTCAAAGCATGAATAGTGTCTGTTGTCCTGTCATAAGAAAAAATTGCTCCGTAATCTACATTCATGATCTGACAAATTCCTTTAAGTAGTTCACCACACATTTCATCTACTTCAGTCGTTACTTTTGCTCTTTCAATCACATCCAGGGAACATCCATTCTTAAAATAACTGACCATTAATGACAGCAAGAGCAAAATAAAATCTTTTTCTGTTTTCAGGAAATGCTCAAATTTTTTATAATCTTTTCTCTCAAGTTCAAAAATAAATCCTTTCGCTCCTTTTCCAACAAAACAAAATCCATCACATTTTTTCATGCGCAACAATTCTTTAATTACTTTTTTGATTCGCACATTGTCGGGAATAATTATGCCTTCATAATAAAAAGCAATCTCTTTCACTTTAATAGTTCGTTTTTGCAGCAATTTTTTAATTTCCTTTCTTATCTCCATAATTACCTCTTGTAGATTAATGTTTGATTATACCTGTTTACTATTTATTTTAAAAGCACAAGTTCAGGGGACAGAGGGCAGGGAATAGGGGACAGCTTGTATGCGACGGTCAAATCAAGGTTCGAGCCGGTTTCG
>MFGW01000131.1:4190-14277 GCA_001780385.1 Candidatus Fischerbacteria bacterium RBG_13_37_8
AAAAGAAATGGCAATAGCCGTCCCTCAACTTGAAGACCCTTTACCCATAGGGTTCCCTCCTTCGCCGTGGCAATCTGTATCATGGCAGGAGTGGAACGATTGGAAATGGCAGATGCGGAATCGCATCAAGAGTATTGAAGACCTTAAGAGAATTGTCGAAATCCCGCCTGATACAGAACAAATGCTTTCGCTTGTTCTCAGTACCTTTCACATGGCAGTCACTCCTTATTATTTTTCTTTGATCAATTTCAATAACCCGAAAGATCCGGTCATGCTGCAAGCGCTTCCTCATTATGAAGAAATTGCTTATGAACAAAATGCATCTGAAGATCCATTACATGAAGAAATACACATGCCTGTTCCAGGTTTAACGCATCGTTATCCTGACAGAGTTCTACTCGTAGTTACAAATATTTGTCCAATGTACTGCCGTCATTGCACACGTAAAAGAGAATGGAAACATGGTGAATCAATTCGTCCGCGTTACCTGCTCGAAAAAGCATTCGAATACATTGCTCATCATCCACAGATACGAGATGTTATCATTTCCGGGGGAGATCCCTTTACACTGGGAACTCCGTCGCTGGAATACATTCTGAAAAATTTAAGAAAAATTCATCATCTCGACATGATACGAATTGGCACACGTGTTCCTGTTTCTCTTCCACAGCGAATAAATAATGAACTTACAAGCATGCTTGAAAATTATGGACCAATCTGGATTAACACTCATTTTAATCATCCGAATGAAATAACTCCTGAAGCGGCACAAGCCTGCGATAAATTACTGCGCGCCGGTTGTCCATTAAATAATCAGGCAGTTTTACTCAAGGGAGTAAATGATAGTATTGAAATTCAAAAGAGATTAAACACTGCTCTTCTGAAGATAAAGGTTAGACCTTATTATTTATTTCATTGTGATGCTGTACGTGGAACACTTCATTTCTGCACGAATGTGCGTAAAGGTATTGAAATCGTAGAGGGATTACGAGGACATATTTCTGGTTTAGCGATTCCTAATTATGTAATTGATGTACCGGGAGGACTTGGCAAGGTTCCTTTACAACCCAACTATCTCATTTCAATGACTGAAGAAGCCGTGGTATTACGAAATTACCAGGGAATGATCGCCCGCTTTGAAGACAACAAATTACACGAAGCAATTCCAGTACAAAGGGATGGAGTTGCAGGAGTCGCTAACGGCAGCTTACCGACACTAATTCCATTGGGTATTAAAAATTCACGGAAGCGTAACATTAACCATTCACATTTAAGAAAGGTTCGATAAATATTAAATAAAGGCACAAAGACAAAAAATGTAGGGGCAGACTTATGTGTCTGTCCTCAAATACACAAAGGCACAGAGACGGCGCAAAGTTTTTGAAAAAGTTATCAATAGCATGGTGAGAGAAATTCCTGTTTATGAAAAAATTAAAATGCGGAATTCCTTTATTATTTCTGCTTCTTTTTTGCCGTTACATTCATGCGATTTTCATATTAACTTTGAACCTTGAACCGCTTTCTGCGAACCCTGTTCGCAGAAAGCTCTGTGTTCTCTGTGGTTTTATAAGGAAAAGAGATTATGAAAATTGGGCTGGTATATAATTTAAGAAAAACATATTTGAAAAAAATAGATGATCCCATTGATGCAGATGCAGAATGGGATTCAGAAAAAACTATCTATCATTTAACACATGCAATAGAATCACTCGGTCACACGGTGATTGATATCGGCAGTCCAGAAAATGTAATTCATAAATTTAATGAATTTACTAATGTTGACCTGGTTTTTAATATTGCTGAAGGACGCAAGGGTAGATGCAGAGAATCCCAGGTGCCTGCCATGTGTGAATTATTCAATATTCCCTATACGTTTTCTGATCCGCTTACTATGGCAATTGCTCTTGATAAAATTCTCTGCAAACAAATTATTCAGAAGGCAGGAATTCCCACGGCACCGTTCTGGAAAATTTCTACTGCGCATGATATGACACTAATTCCTGAAAATGCGTTCCCCCTCTTTGTAAAACCTGCCCTGGAGGGTACCGCTAAAGGAATTACCAGTGATTCAATGGTGAGAGATAGATTAGCTTTTGAAAAACAAGTAACGTATCTTATTACTACTTATAAAGAGCCCGTACTGGTAGAACAATTTCTCTCCGGAAAAGAATTCACCATCGCCGTTATCGGTAATCCAAATCCCTATATTCTGGGAATGATGGAAATTATAATCAATGATCCCTCTCAAAATAATATTTATACATTTGATGCAAAAGAAAATTGGAAAAGTAAAGTAACGTATACGTTTTTTAATGACAGGGAAAACGTGCTTTGGAAACAATTATCTCGTATTGCACTCGAAGCTTACACCGTGTTAGAATGTAGAGATGTAGCAAGAGTAGACGTGCGTTGTGATGAGCGACAGAATCCATATTTTATGGAAATAAATCCATTACCCGGACTAACACCCGAACACAGTGATTTTCCAATGATAGCTGGAATGGTGGGTAGAAGTTATGAAAGTCTCATTAATGAAATAATTGAACAAGCATGGCAACGATACCATTAATAAAAATACTATCTTTAAAGAACTTTATTTCCTTCATAGTTAAATTATTGTATTTTTTATAAGAAAAAATTGAACCTTGAACATTTTTAATTTGGAGGTGATAGTGAAAAAAAAATTAGTCGGTATTGTGTATAATCAGCATTCCGATGAAGATTCTTACCTATACAGTGAAGCAGATGAAGCTGTTATGGAAGAAGTTAACGCTATCAAAAAGAGCCTTGCACGCCTCGGATTTGATTACATGCTCATGCCCTTTCGAAAAGAAAAATTCAGAAGCTTGCTCAAAAAAATTATTGAACACGATTGGTTTTGCATAGTTAATTTATGCGAGAGCATAGATGGTAAAAACCTCGACCAGATTCAAATGCCTGCTACTTTTGATATCATGAATATATGCTATACCGGTTCAGGAACTTATTCGCTTGCAGTAACCACCGATAAAGCTGCCGCAAAAGGAGTACTCGCTGCATTTAATTTGCCAGTACCACGTTATAATATTGTCACCGTGGGCGATTCAGTTCCTGATAAAGTGAAATTTCCTATCATTGTTAAACCTCAATTTGAAGATGCCAGCGTCGGAATCGATGATACTTCAGTCGTATATAACCATAAGCAACTTGTAAAAAAAGTACATGATCTTCATACAAAAATGAATCAATCAGTTATTCTTGAACAATATATAGATGGAAGAGAAATAAATGTAGCAGTTTTTGAAGATGATAGAATTAATGCTTTGCCTGTCTCAGAAATAATTTTTAAAGATTTTCCCGAAGGCTTCCCGCGAATCGTAACCTATAAAGCGAAATGGGATAAAAATAGCTGGGAAGAAAAACAAACAGTTGGTATCTGCCCTGCTAAATTAAGTAAAAAAACTGAACTGTACTTAAAAAAAATTGCTGTAAAAGCATTTAAAGTAAGTAAATGCCGCGATTATGCACGCGTGGATATCAGACTGAATAATAGAAATAAACCATATATTATTGAAGTTAATGCAAATCCTGATATTTCTCCTGATGCAGGTTTTATGCGTTCATGGTACACCTCAGGAAGAAATTACGATGATTTTGTTAAACTTATTGTTCATAAAGCACACAATCGCGGATTAAAAGCATGATATTAATTTTGCAAACAATTCTATGATGATTCGCTCACTATGCAGCAATGATAAAATTTTTATTCAGGAAATTCTAACGGGAACAGGTTTTTTTTCTCCTCTCGAAATAGCTACCGCACTCGAACTTATCGACGATTTTCTCAATAATCCAGCAACTACCTACCAGATCTTCGTATCAGCAGACGATATTAATCCAGATACCGTAACAGGATATATTTGCTATGGTAAAAATCCTCTTAGTTATGCTACATACGAACTTTATTGGATTGCAGTTGCTCCCGGTTATCAAAAAAAAGGCGTCGGCAAAGCACTCATGCATTTTTTCGAAGAACGAATAAAAGAGGAGAGGGGAATAAATATTCTGATAGAAACATCTTCAAAAATAGAGTATGAATCCACCAGGAAATTTTACCTCACGCTCGATTACAAACAACTCAGTATCGTAGAAAATTTTTATGCACCTGGCGACGCACGCATTACGTATATAAAAGTGATCAATTAGGGACTGGGGACTGGGGACTGGGGACTGGGGACTGGGGACTAGGGACTAGGGACTGGGGACTAGGGACTGGGGAATAGGGACTGGGGACTAGGGAATGGGGACTAGCGACCTGTAAATAACTTTTTACTCATAATCCCGAAAAAGTAGAAAAACTACATGACAGAAATATCAACTTAGCAAATACGCCAAAGATGCATTCTTAAAATATAATTCTTGATATTTCTCAATCTGGTTAGTTCAAAATAAGGAGAAAAAAGTTATTTACAGGTCCCCAGTCCCTAGTCCCCAGTCCCCATTCCCCAGTCCCCAGTCCCCAGTCCCCAGTCCCTAGTCCCCAGTCCCAATGTTGCCATTCCCTTTATTATTTTGATATAATAATGGATTAGTTCCGAGCTTATTTAATGTAGCCGGAATGGAGGAACAAAAATGGAATTACCATTTGGTGAATTAAAAGAAAATAAACTTGTCATGCATTTTTCAACCGCTGATTATTCAATTGCCTCAGTTATCAGTGCAATCAGAGAGAGGTTAGATTTGCTGGCACAACTCGAAGTAGTATTTCAGGGTGCCCAGACTGAACTGACAGCCGGACCAGCTCCCGTATTTATTCCTGTTCCTATCGCTGCTCATTTTATTTACAAGGGCAAAGGAGATGCAAAAAATATTCTGATAAAAGTATATGAAGTCGTCTGGGAAGGTCTTGCTTACACATTTCCCGACGAAGCATCATGGGCTACTGCTAAAAGCAGTTATGCGGATTTTATCGAGGCACAGGCTCAATTACTGCACGCCCGTATTGAAGCTACCTCGGAATAAGAAGGCATAAATCAAAACACAGAGGCACAAAGTTATTGAAAATCCTATGAAGTATTTTCTGGGATTAAAAAAAAGAAAAAGCTATTGAGAACAAACAAGTCGATGAGAACTATTTCTCAGGCGGTACCAATGTATCACAATTACGCTAAAACAATACTATATTTTTTTCTTGTCGTACTGTTTTTCTCTGCTTCATCACTTTTCGCAGTCCAGGTTACATTAAAATGGGTAGAAATTGATCTCGCACTTACGAAAGACGGCAAAGCAGATTTTGTTTATAAAATTCGCTGGACTGTATCAGGTTCCCTCCACGGTTTTTATTTTGAAGGTCTCTCGGTTCAACCATATTTTGACATGGAAACTTCCTATGCTTTTGATGACAGTAATAGAAAATATCCTCTTTCTATAACCGAGGTCAGTCCGGGCAAATATGATGTAATACTCGCTAATAATAAAGCAATAAGCAATGGTACAGCAACCTATATCATTCATTTTGCCGGTGATATTGCCCGTTCTGGAAATTTAGCTACTACTACCAGCGAATTTGGTGAACTTGTTGTATTAAACTGGGCACCACCGCAATGGGAATATCCCATGGAACATGAGACGGTATATGTATATTATCCGATAGAAATTCCCGGTGAAAAATATACAATGGATGAAGCTACGCAGCTCGGTTTTAAAACCGAAAAATTCATGAATGATAACTACAAGTTATTTTACAAGGGACAGCTTTACCAGGGCATTCATTATTTTACTGTCGGAATTCATAAAGAAGGTCTCAGCGCTTATGAAAAAATGCAAATTCAACAATATGTTCCGGCACAACATTTTGATATAAGCAGGCTTAAGCCATTGGTTGAAGAACCACCTGCCTATCAGCCGCCCCCTCCCGCAACTACTACCACCGCCACAGAAAAACCTGCAGTTACTATATACGATTTCCTTTATTTTATCGTCATGGGCGGTTTCTATATGCTCTACGGGTGGCGAAAAGGAGCACGCCAGGAAAAAGCTATTGAAGAAGCTCCTAAAATAGATTGGGTAAGTGAAAACTGGGTGCCGCCTAAAATACAAGTCGCTTCTTTCAGACAAAAAGGTAAAATTGCAGAACTCGACCCGGCAGAAGCGTTGCTCTTGATCGGCGAATCACCGAATACAATCTTTACAAAAATATTAATGGACCTTAAAGAAAAAGAAGCTGTCTATATTCGTTCATATGAACCTCTCAATATTATCAGAAAAAAACCTGTCAGTGGTTTGAAATATTATGAACAGGGACTCATGCGTTGTCTCCTCCCGGATGGTACCGTTGACCAGAATGGATTAAAAGCACTCATGACCGAAATAGTAAATAAAGTGTCAGAGAAATGCTGGGATTGCGACCTTGAAGCAACAAAAGCCTACTATGAAAAAATTATCAAAAATACTCCCGTAGAACAACTAACACCTGATCAAAGAAGATATTATATCTATCGTGATTCATCTGATTACCAACGCATTCATAAACAATTTCCCGTGCTGGGAGCACAATACGCTAATTATGCATCCTTTATAAAATCAGATGCCTGTCATTCTGCATGCTATGTACACACTGCCTGTCATGATGCCTGTCATTCCGCATGTCACTCTGCCTGTCACTCTGCCTGTCATTCCGCTTGTCATTCTGCCTGTCATTCCGCTTGCGTATCAGGTGGTGCACATTAAACAGGGGACAGGGATCAGGGGACAGTTATGTTGAAGAACTATTGGAAAAAAATGTATTCAATAGAAGAAGCTGAATATGCTCCTATCCAATGCAAGACTATAGATCTTTCGAACTTGAAATGGATCGATGCATTTATAGCCAGCATAAAAGAATATGTATATCTTCGAAAAGAAGAAAAATTATTAATACTGCTTCCCAACCAGGCATATCAACTCAATGATACAGCAGTCGAACTGCTTAGTTATTTATTCCAGGGAAATTCCATTATTTCACTAAGTGAATCTATTACATTGAGCGAGGAAAAAATAAATGACATATATGCATTCATGTGTGATTTGCGTGCGATGGTAATGGGGTGTTTTCGTGAAAGTGAACAGAGAAAAGCAGTTGAGTATATCCCATACAAGCGATATTTTTATACTTATCCTATCTTATCAGAGCTTGCGCTTACTCATGCATGCAATGCATCCTGCACCTTTTGTTATGTAAATTGCAGCATGGCATCATCTTCGGAAATTACGACCGGAGAAGCAAAGAAACTATTGCACAAAATAAAATATGAAGCAAAAGTTCCCAGTGTAAGTTTTACTGGCGGAGAACCAACCCTGAGAAATGATCTATTCGAATTAATACGTTTCGCCCGGGATACAGGATTACGTGTTAATCTAATCACCAATGGCTTGTTGATAGATGAAAAATATGCGTTTGCTTTAAAAGAAGCCGGCTTGAATTCTGCGCAGGTCAGTCTTGAATCTGCTGATGAAATCATTCATGAATCACTTACGCAGAGGAAAGGTTCTTTTCAAAAAACCGTTCAGGCGCTTCATGCTCTTAAAAATGCAGGCATACATACACATACAAATTCCACCATTAACCAGCTAAATAAACAATCCTTGCTTCAGATGATCGATCTTGCAGCGGAATTACAGTTGAAGAGATTATCGATGAATCTTCTCATGCCATGCGGCAGTGCAGATGAACGGCAGGAACTTTGGCTTTCCTATACAGAAATTGGTGATATAGTATTGAAATTGCGAAATCATGCACGCGAAAAGGGTGTGGAATTTATGTGGTACAGTCCTACGCCCTACTGCGTATTTAATCCATTACAGTACGGACTGGGAAATAAGAGTTGTGCTGCGGCACATGGATTGCTGAGCATTGATCCGTGCGGAAATATTATGCCTTGTTCCAGTTTGAATAATCCCATCGGAAATATGCTCGAAAAACCCTTCGATGAAATATGGTTTTCTGAAAAAGCACGCTATTACCGTGAATTGCAATTTGCTCCAAAGATATGCCAATCATGTTCGATGTTGGAAATATGCGGCTCGGCATGCCCCATTTATTTCGAAAAAATGGGATACTCTGAATTATGTAATACTTTACCAGATTCATCTTGCTATGTTTCAGAAAAATAATCATGTAATTATGAATAACTATGCGCCTCTATGCCTTTGTGCCTCTGTGCCTTTATATATGCATTATGGAAATTGCAAATAAAGAAAATAAAACATACGTAATTTTTAAATCGCTGTCTACGTCAGTACGGCGTTTCCTTATACTGCTGTTTTTAATCATTGGATTTGCACTTCAAACTACTTCATCTTCCTTATTGATTATTATAGCAGGCACAATTGTTGTTTTTTTTGCTTCGCTTCTTTCACTTGTGCGTAATATTTCGATCAAAGAAAAAAAAGCGCGCTCCTCGGAATGGCAAAAAGTTACGATGGAAGAATTTAATAAAGTAAAGGTGAAACTAAAGCAAATAAAAAAATGGAGCAGTATTTCAACCAGTAAAAAAATAACCATGATTATTATTTTGTTTGTTTTATGTTGGAGTTTTTCTTACGTCCTTTTTGCAGATCAGCCATTGCTTATAAAAATAATTATTATAGATGCCTTTATACTATTCATTCCACTCTTCGTTTCCGGATCACGTTCAATTTGGACGCCGCCCGATATGGATATCAAGGTAAAAGCATTATCATTGCTGTTAGATTTTGATTTTATTAAAAATGATAAGCGTCTCAAGTTGCAACCTTATTTACAAATAGGGATAGATTCTCCGGAAAAAAATTTTCCAACAGATGCCAAGCTGATAATTGAAATTACAGGCGCCCCAAAAGATTTTCTTGGTGTGCAGATGCAAGTATCCATCAACAGAGTGCAAAGCAAAGCTTATCCCTATGCTTATGCTGTGATCGTTGCACAAAAAAGCTTGCACCTCGACCTAAAAGAAATTAAATCTCCTGATAAAAAAGTAGTTTTTGAACCTAAACAACAAGCAGAAGTCGATATTCTTGTTATCAGGCAGCGCACATCACGTACTTCAGGTTATCATACCAATGATTCAACTATCGAAAATATTGTTCGTATTGCAATAAATACCGCTTTCACATTATTAAATAATGAAAACTAATACTATTCCATCACAACGTGTTTTTCTCATTTATAAAACTCTTCCACAAAGTATTCGACAGGTCATCAGCGCCTCACTCCTGGTTATAGGATTTGTTCTTCAACTCAAAGCATCAGTGTTTGTCGGTAGTATTTTTATACTATGCGTTTCCCTGCTCAATCTTACCCGCGGTATTAAAATAAAAACACCCTCCACAAAAAGCTCAAAATGGGAACGCGCAACTTTTGCGGAATATGTAAAAATTCTTACCAAAATTCAACAAATAAAAAAATGGAGAGGTACTTCCACCTTGACTAAAGTTGTTCTCATCATCCTCTATTGTTTTTTTGGCCTTCCTTCTCTTATTGGAGCAGCAGTTGGATTAGGACAGATTTTTGGTATCATCTTTCTCGATTTCAACCTTCTATTTATCCCGCTCTTTATTTCGGGAACACGTTCTATCTGGATTCCTACTCATATACAAATAAAAGTGGAAACGCTCCTTAATATTAAAGAACTTGCTCCCATAAAAGGCAATCCGGAAGTAAAAATTCAACCTTTTCTCATGGTGGGACAATCAGATATCAAGGAGAGCTTTCCTCTCGATGCTAAAATAATGATAGAATTAACCAATGCACCTAAAGATTTCCTCGGCATCCAGGTACAGGTCTCTATAAACACAGTTGGTTCTTCCAACTACCCGTATGCATATGCAGTCATAATAGCAAAGCAAACTCTAAATCTCGATATGAAAAACATGTTTTCGACGCATGATAAAATAGTATTCGAATATGAAAAACAGGAAGAAATGGATATACTTGTTATACGGCAATTCACCACAAAAACTTCCGGCTATCATACTACTGATGCAATAATTGCAGCAATCATTAAGCAGGCATTTCGTGCTGCTGCTATTTTACTGCAGGGCATCCAGGAAAAAAATCCATCAAAAGCGGGAGTCTGACCGCATGATTGTA
>MFGW01000131.1:14306-15068 GCA_001780385.1 Candidatus Fischerbacteria bacterium RBG_13_37_8
CCCACGCAATTCTGTCTTTCGCAAAGGATTACTGCTCAATGGTGTCAGTGTAATTGAACATCATGTCGAACATACCATTCCTACCATTAAAGCATATCCTTTATTAATAAAGAAATATCTATCCGGTAGAATCAAGGATAAAAGCAGTATATTATTTGTCCCGGAATTTAATCATCGCATAATTCCCATCGCATGGCTCATATCAAAAATATCCGGAAAACGCCTCGTCTTTGATCCTCTTGTATCACTGTATGATTCGGTAGTTCTTAATAGAGAATTCCTTGCTCAAGGTTTTCTATCTAATAGAAAATGTAACACGCTGGACTGGCTCAGCTTCAAATTACCGGATTTAATTATATCCGATACGAATGCTCATAAGGAATATTTTGCTCAACAATTCAAAATTTCTCCCAATAAAATTACCAGCATACCCGTTGGCGCCGATAATGAATTATTTCAAAAACTTCCAATTCAGAAAAAAGAATCCACACAATTCACTATTTTGTTTTATGCAAAATGCACCTTAATGCACGGCATCGAATATATTTACGGCGCTGCATCCATTCTGCAAAACAATCATTCGAATATTATTTTTCATCTGATTGGTTCCGGCCCCCCCCTGGATGCAATAAAAAATCAAGCGCAACAAAATAAAATGCAAAATATTATTTTCAAGAACCCGGTGCCCCTTAATGAATTAGTAAATAAGATAAATGATGCAGATATTATTCTGGGCATATTTGGACTCACCGCAAAAGCACA
>MFGW01000131.1:15112-15943 GCA_001780385.1 Candidatus Fischerbacteria bacterium RBG_13_37_8
AGCCAGTAATAACAATGGATTCCCCTGCCATACGTGAGCAATTCACTCCGGGCACTCACCTGTACACTTGCGAAGCTGGTAATTCTGAAGATCTGGCAGCCGCAATTCTCACCTTGTACAAGAACAATGAATTGCGCAAAACAATAGCCCGCAATGGCTATGCATATGCAATAGAACACTTAACACCGCAGGTACTGGGAAAACAGTTAATGGGAATAGTCCCTATGTTGTGAAATTCTTTCATTTTTGGCAAGAAAATTATTTCTTTTGCCAACATACCGGCGAGTTTATTGAGTTTATCGGGTTTATTGAGTTTATTGGGTTCCGACTTGTTCGGGATAGGGAATGGCGATTAGGGATTAGGGGGGGGGATTCTTTGCACTTTCTTCTTCGAGTCCTTCGTGAGCTTCGTGGTTGTTTTTTTTCATAAAAAAAGGGCAACCCGCGCAGGGTTGCCCTTTGATTATTTTCGTTATGAGTAATTAGAATGCGTATCTGACGCCGAAACGAACTTGACGAGGAGTTTGGTAAGCAGTAGGTGCTTGCCAATCTGGATTAATGTAGCCGATATCGGGACTTTCATAATCCATATCTACATCTGTGATAGTTTGTAAGCTGGGGAGGTTGAAGACGTCAAAAATAAACGATAGCGACTGTCCTTCTCCAATTTTAAACGTATAGTCAGCATGTAAATCAAGATTGAATGTCCAATCGGTTCTTCCTCCTGAGCCACGTTCTTCTAGTATTCTTTCAGAACAACCGTAATCATATGCGCAGCCAAGTTTTGTAATCGGGATACCTGATTGTGCGTCGATACCAAGACCTAAGTTC
>MFGW01000132.1:0-132 GCA_001780385.1 Candidatus Fischerbacteria bacterium RBG_13_37_8
CTACATAAACCCGAAGTGAAGCGCCTCGGCAAACCTGCACTCGTCGCACCTCTCCCCGTCATTCGCACCATCCTGCAACTGGCAGCAGAAAACCAGCTCCACGAAGACAGCATGATCATCCTCGGCATCACA
>MFGW01000132.1:164-1698 GCA_001780385.1 Candidatus Fischerbacteria bacterium RBG_13_37_8
CGCTGCCATGGAAGAATATGTCAGCAAAGCAGACCTGGAACTAACCACCGAAGACTTAGAATCGCTTCAGAAAATCGCTGAACTGAGCATCGAAGAACGACTCCACTTCTGGCAGGAACAGTTCGCACACTGTTTCAAATGTTATGCATGCCGTGCGGCATGTCCATTATGCTATTGCGAACGGTGCGCGGTTGAATGCAACCAGCCGCAGTGGGTGCCGGTTGCTTCACATAGTCTCGGCAATCTCGAATGGCATATCATGCGCGCTATGCATCTTGCCGGCAGATGCATCAATTGCGGAAATTGTGCTGATGCCTGCCCGCTCGCTATTCCGCTTAATCTCCTGAATCAGAAAATCGCCGCTGATGTTAAGAAATATTTCGGCACTATTACCGGCAGTTCGTCTAAATGCGAACACGTGCTTTCATCCTTTAAACCGGAAGATAAGGAATCCTTTATCAAGTGATATAGTTATGGAAAGAAAATTACTGAAAAACACATCGCTCGATGAATTCATTAAGATGCTGAGAGAGAAAGACCGGTGCGTCATAGCGCCCGTCAGGAAAAATGACCGCGTTGATTTTGAAGTCATCACGGAAGGTCAAACCATTGCGCAGGATTATGTGCAAACCGTGCAATCACCCAAGCATGTATTGTTTCCGCGTGTCGAAGAATTATTTCATTATGAACAAACCGAAGATGGCGTCACACTGCATGAGAATGATCTAGCGCAACTGCCGGAGATAGTTCTGTTCGGTGTGAGACCTTGCGATACCATCGGGCTGAAAGCGCTCCTTTCCTTCTTCAGCATCGATTACACCGATGCACTTTTCAACAAACGCAAAGAAAAAACCACCATCATCGCACTCAGTTGCACCACTGCCGATGAATACTGTTTCTGCACTTCCGTCGGCGGTGATCCGGGCGGTATCTCGGGGAGTGATATCCTCCTCACACATCTCCCCGACGGTGATTACCTCGCTGAAATTATTACCGAAAAAGGTCAGACAATTGTCGACCTGGCGCCGGATTTATTCGAGCCGGATCAGAAAATCAAAAAGGAAGAAATTCTTGCTAAAGTGCCGAAACATTTCAGCGGCATTCAGCTTGCGCAGAGATTAGCCGTGCTCTTTGACAGTGACTTATGGGTACAGCAATCATTACGTTGTCTCGGATGCGGGGCGTGTGCCTTTGTATGTCCCGTTTGCGCCTGTTTTGACATCCAGGATGAAGGCAATCAGAACCGCGGTCAGCGCCTCCGATGCTGGGATTCATGCGGATTTTCCCTGTTCACACTCCATACCTCCGGTCATAATCCACGCGAAGTCCAGAGCCAGCGCTGGCGCCAGCGTATCATGCATAAATTCTCCTACATGCCGGAAAACCAACACCTGCTCGGTTGTGTCGGCTGCGGGCGATGTGCACGCATCTGCCCCGCGGACATGAATATTCTTGAACATCTCAAGGCTATCGTGGAGGAACGCCAATGAATGACAACAACGTCTACCTGCCCTACCTGCTGAAAATCGAAAAG
>MFGW01000132.1:1790-1961 GCA_001780385.1 Candidatus Fischerbacteria bacterium RBG_13_37_8
CGGTGAATATTCTGTCTTCGGCGAAGGCGAATGCACCTTCTGCATCGCTTCCTCACCAACACGCACCGGGTTCATCGAATGCACCTTCCGCCTTGCGGGACGTGTCACCACTTCCCTCGCCAACATGGAAGAAGGAGAAACCATCGGCTTCCGTGGTCCATACGGTAATAT
>MFGW01000132.1:2074-4421 GCA_001780385.1 Candidatus Fischerbacteria bacterium RBG_13_37_8
CAAAAACACCATCGCCATTGTCTGTGGTCCCCCCATCATGATCAAATACACCTTCCCCGTTCTCAGCAAACTCGGCTTCATCCCCGATGATATCTTCACCACCCTCGAAAATCGCATGAAATGCGGCATCGGTAAATGCGGCCGCTGCAACGTCGGCAAATACTACGTCTGCAAAGACGGCCCCGTCTTCACCTTCGCACAATTGCAAGAGATGCCACCGGAATATTGATTGCATATGATAAATGCTACCTCATTAAAAGGGATAATCAAATACATTTTTGCATATTAAACTTTTTTAAGGAAATCATTTCAGAATTTATAAATTTTTCAAATCTTCTATTTTATCTATTAGAGGATTGATCCATTTTATCTTTTTAGCCAATTTTAATCCTCTCTTAGTTTTTAAAAGAATTTTTCTGATAGAATCATCCAGCGTTATAATCACATGATCAGATAAAAGAGCAGCCTCCAGAAGGCAACAATCCTTTTTAATTGCTTTTTGATCAGCATCATTTAAAGATATGTGGCTTGGATTTAATTCCTCATGAAAAATATCCTCATGAGGAATATATTTTAGCTTGCGCCTTGCCGTCATCGATAGCCACCATCTCCGCGAAAAATGGCTCTTATGTTTATTCCATTCATTCCTAATTGATTGCGTTATCGCCACATGATGACATATGCACAATATCTGTTCAAGGCACTTTCGGCATGAAGATGACACAGGATGATTTGTCTTTCCCGCTGCTCGCATTACAGAAGCATCAACAACCAATGCGATCCTCTTTTTCATGACTTCTTTCCTGCTTCTTTTTTCTCCACTGCATCCAGATATGCTTGTTCTGATTGCAAACCAATCAGCTCAAAATCATCTGGCCAATCACCATACGCTCCATTATCATCTAATTCCGCAGTGCATATTGTGGTCTTTCCTTTCTCATTTCGTTGCAGCCAATGTAAAGCGACATCTTCTTTACTAAGCTCTCCCCTAGCTATAAGAGTTTGAA
This sequence comes from Candidatus Fischerbacteria bacterium RBG_13_37_8, assembly GCA_001780385.1. GTDB lineage: Bacteria > Acidobacteriota > HRBIN11 > MFGW01 > MFGW01 > MFGW01. Next base: position 3,082 of record MFGW01000132.1, read on the forward strand.
TTTCTCTCAAGACAAGAGTGCTATGAGTTTCCACTACTGCTACAATGCCTTTTTTAATTTCTTTGCATAAAATATTTACAAGTTTGCGCTGCGCTAATGGATGAAGATGAATCTCCGGTTGTTCGAGGTAAACAAGCTGATCAGATCGAGCCACTAGAAGAGCTACAATAACAGGAAGACATTGTGAGACGCCGAAACCGACATCTGCAATGCTTACCAGATCATGAGCACCTCCTCTTTTGCTACGAGGTAATCTTCCTACTTTCAATTCTACTTGAGTGTCATCTATTGGTTCCGCTCTTACTTTCCATGTCAATCCCATAGTCTCAAGAGCATCTGACAAATTTTTCAGCTTTGTGCCACCTGAATTGCTCTGCCACTGAGAAATAATACTTGCCACGTAAAATTCAAATGTACCTGGAAAATTCGGTCCTCCTGCAGTTTTCGGGTAGGTTCTGAGAGGATTCCCTCTAAGCCCGGGCACATGAATCACGTCTTTGATAAATGGAATAAAAATATCGATAGGAGAAAATTGCAATAAGGAAAATCTTGCCTTTTGTTTTACATCCTTGCTGCCTCTAAGTACAAATTTAAAGAAACATCTCTCTCGTGATATAGACCATTGGTGATCCTTTAATTCTGGTCCATTTAATATCTTGAAAGCAATATTAAATTGATTCGGAATTATTTTGATTATTTCTTCATGTGTCATTTGTGCAGTGATAACAACCATTTTTTCATCTTCACCATAGATCATTTTTGTCAATTCAAAACCCTTACCTACTTGTCTTCGAAATATAAATTCAAGTGATCGTTTATTCAACAATTCAATTCGAACGGAAAATTCTGATTCACAAGCTACTCCGCACTCATGACTCAATACTTGTTCAGCCTTGGTAAATCGCACATTAGGTCCATCTAAAAGCAGTGCACCTGGGTCACCAGCATTTTCTAATGTTTGTTTCAAAAGCAACAAGGGTTGCATCATGCTTGATTTGCCGGAACTATTTGCTCCTGCAAGAACCGTAAGAGGTTTTATTTCCATGTGCTGCTCATCACAAATAGATTTAAATCCCCTTACAGTAATACCGCATATTCTGTTAACATGCTTTCCCATGTTTGAGCTCCTATTGAAAAAGTTTTTTTCATTAAAGATTATATTATATTCTAGCTACTCTGTCTATAAAACATTTTCCATTTCAATCAGTAATTGAAGGAAAGATGATTTTTTTTCACTTACTTAAATACAAATTCATATTTGATTAAATTTCAAAAATAATAGTGAAAACAAATGTTATTTTTTAAGCACAAATGGGAAGTAGTTCCTCATAATGAAAAAT
>MFGW01000132.1:4430-5871 GCA_001780385.1 Candidatus Fischerbacteria bacterium RBG_13_37_8
TATAAAAAATGAGGATCTACAAGAAAGCTTTATGGTTGACAAAATTTAACATTTTCTGCAAAATACAATTATGCAGCGTTTTTATAATGAAAAGGTTTCTAATTGGTTTCATTTGCAAAATCTTCCTGCAAAATCTTTTGTATGTGGATTTTGCAATGTCTATGTTTCATCTGTCAAGGGATACAAACTTGGAAAACAAGAGGATGGAATCGGAGAACAAATAGGTGCTATATATATTTGTGCTAGTTGTGGAGCTCCCATATTCATCGCTCCAGATAATATATTTTATCCATCACCATCTTTTGGAAAAGATGTTGATCACGTACCTGAAAAATTATACGCTCTTTACCAAGAATCCAGAAAATGCTCAAGCAGAAATTGTTATACTGCTTCAGTTCTTATATGCAGAAAAATGTTATTGAATATTGCCGTAGCAAAAGGAGCTAAAGAAGGTCTGACATTCAAAGAATGTGTTGATTATCTTAATGACAAAGGATATATTCCTCCTGATGGTAAACTTTGGGGGGATTACATCAGGACAAGAGGTAATGAAGCAAACCATGAAATATCGCTTATGACCGAAGAAGATGCAAAGAATTTAATATTATTTGCGGGAATGTTGTTAAGTTTTATATATCAATTGCCGGGAATGCTCCTAATCAAATCATAGAAATAGGTAAATTACATATTTAAACGTGTTTGTTCAGTATGTCACCTAATTTGTTTGGTAAATTTCATAATTTAAAATTATTTTAATCAATATTTTTAGGGATTAGCAATATATCATTATCTTCTTTCAAAAAAACATTATATATGGAGCCTCTTAAATTTGGATTTATTTTATAATAAAGGATAAATTACTTTTATCCTCATGTTGTCAAAAATTTCTTTACCTTTAGTTGAAATAACTCTATTTCTCCTCTATAATCTTCATATGATAAAAATTGATATTTGCTGGATTTTATAGTTCTTTTGACAGTATAGATTTAGGAGAAAAATATGGATAATGGGGATCTTAACTGGGTAGCTAATTTTATATGGGGTATTGCGGATGATGTACTTCGAGATGTGTATGTGCGAGGTAAATACCGTGATGTTATATTACCTATGACAGTTATACGAAGGCTTGATGCTGTGTTGGAGCCGACTAAAGAAACAGTCTTGAAGATGAAAGAAAACCTTGATAAGGAAAAAATAACAAATCAGGATGCAGCTTTGCGCAGTGCTGCAGGACAAGCGTTTTACAACACATCACCCTTTACGCTTCGTGATTTAAAAGCACGCGCTAAGCAACAACAGCTCAAGTCAGATTTCGAAGCATACCTGGATGGTTTCTCTCCCAATGTTCAAGAAATTCTTGAAGAGTTCAAATTTCGTAATCAGCTACCAACGCTCATTGAAGCGGATATTCTAGGTCACTTGATTGAGAAGTATTTAGACA
>MFGW01000132.1:5904-8523 GCA_001780385.1 Candidatus Fischerbacteria bacterium RBG_13_37_8
ATCAAGACGGCAGTATCAGATTTCCTGCGCTCGATAATCATGCAATGGGCACTATTTTTGAAGAACTTATACGGCGATTCAATGAAGAAAATAACGAAGAAGCTGGTGAGCATTTCACTCCGCGTGACGTTGTTAAGCTTATGGCAAAATTAATATTCCTTCCGGTTGCTGAACAAATTGAATCAGGCACATATTTAGTTTATGATGGCGCATGTGGAACTGGCGGCATGTTGACTGTAGCAGAAGAAACCTTAGCTGAACTTGCTAGGGATCATGGCAAGGAAGTATCCATTCACCTGTTTGGACAGGAGATCAATCCGGAAACTTATGCAATTGCTAAAGCAGATCTTTTAATAAAGGGTGAGGGCGATGAAGCAGAAAATTTTAAATGGGGATCCACTCTTTCACAAGATGGATTCCTGATAAGAGAATTTGATTTTATGTTATCTAATCCGCCTTATGGAAAAAGCTGGAAAACTGACATTGAACGCATGGGAGGAAAATCAGATATCAAGGATCCTCGTTACATTATCGATCATGTAGGAGACTCTGAGTTCAGCCTCGTTACTCGGTCAAGCGATGGCCAGCTTATGTTTCTGGTTAATATGATCAGCAAGATGAAGCATGGCACTAAATTGGGAAGCCGCATTGCAGAAGTGCATAATGGCTCTTCCTTATTCACTGGAGATGCAGGACAAGGAGAAAGCAACATCCGCCGTTGGATTATTGAGAATGACTGGCTTGAGGCAATTATCGCTCTCCCACTGAATATTTTTTATAACACGGGTATCGCTACATATATTTGGGTAATCACAAACCATAAATCGCCAGAGCGTAAAGGTAAAGTCCAGCTTATTGATGCTACTTCATGGTATAAACCTTTGCGCAAAAATCTTGGCAAGAAAAATTGTGAATTATCAGGAGATGATATAAAGAAAATATGCGATCTTTTTCTTGGTTTTCAAGAAACGCAAGAATCAAAAATATTCCCAAATGAAGCATTTGGTTATTGGAAGGTTTCAGTTGAACGTCCGCTAAGATTAAGCGTTGATTTATCGGAGGCAAATGTTATGGTACGCCCTCCCCTCTAATGGAAGAGGGATTCGCGCCCGGGTTTCCAGCGGAAACGGGACCAACTCACACCAACTCCGTAAATAATGCTGGTGCCCAACTTGCTCGTCGCCTCGACCTTCCCCTTGTATGCCAGAATGTCTATATAGGTATAGAACCCAAGATTCTTTATGAAGGGCACAGTGAGCGAAGTCCGCCACTTGGCATAAAAACCTACATCATAGGGATTATCCATTTTATTGGGCAGGTAGTACATCGATAGGATCTGATTCTGCCAGGCGATTTTCCTGAAATACTTGATATGGTTGAACATGAGTTGTACACCCTCTTCATGTTTATTGTAGGGAAAATTCTGCTGGGTGAAAATGCCGACATAAGCAAGGTTATTCAAGCCCAATCCTGAAATAGAAAGAGCGAGAGTTCCTCTAAGCTGGTTTAAGCGTTTCCATCCCAGATTGGTACGTGGATCAAGGCCTTCCTGAACGGTTAGTTCGGTCTGCCATGTGAGGCGTAGTTCCGGATAAATGCTGAAACCCCTTCCCAGGTTTGTGCCGAGCGTGGGAAAGGCAAAGCCACTGCTGACAATCACCGCGTCATAATTTTCCTGCGACCTGTCACCCAAATGGTCACTCGTAAATCCAATGCTAGTGCCCAAATCCCATATAAAGGGCTGGCTATCGTAAGTCATTCCCCAGTTTACTAAATAATTCTGACGGATAAATTGAGAATTGGATATTCTGTTTCCCTCGCTCCAACGAAAATTATATGATTCAGTAGGCTCGGACCAGTTCTCCACATCCAGCCGGAATTCCTTGAAATCCATATAAAAACGGGGAGCCTTATCTGTGAAATCGGACGTAAGGTCCTTAGCTATCTGTAGCTGGTAGTTCTCTCCAAAGTCCGGGTAACGCTGTTTTAATTCTTCCAACTCTCCGATCACCACCTTTCTCAAGAAAAGTTTTTCGCCCTGCTCAGAAGGAAAATAAATTTTGCTATCTCCTGTGTTTTTCTTGAAAAGTCTTTGTGCGGAGTCCGGGGAAATCTGATATTTCGCAATTAGAGTTTGCATGGCTGGCAGTGTCCATATTTCTTCTGTCATGGCTACTCTATACCACTCATCAATGGTGATAAAGCGCCCATCAATCATGGTGCCTTTATCATTGGTGCCGGCAATCAGAATCGCAGCAGGTGCCAACTGGCCATATATTATATCCCTGACAGCTTCTCCCGGCATATCAATTCGAAGCACCAGCATATTAGGCGGAATGTTCTGTTCGCAGAAGAGTCGCGGTACTGGTCCGACACCGCCGTATTTAAGAGAAAGGGTGGTCACAAGGGCTACATCCGCCTCCAGAGTCCGTCTCAGAATGGAAACAACAAGCTGTGTCCAAAGCTCCGAGGTAAGTACAGCAGGAAATTTCTTATTCCTCAGGTCTTTCTGGGAAAGGTTCTTAAACGAGGGATCAGCTAACATGCGATTCATTATAAGTCCATTATTCTTGATGATGGGGTCCATATCGGGAAGGAGCAACTCACGTCCCTCATCTA